>CAYJHN010000252.1:0-2764 GCA_964369985.1 uncultured Desulfovibrionaceae bacterium
AGTTAAAATTCCAAGAGGGGCATCTTTTGCCATATTTACACCTCTTGTTTTTATTGTTGGAAGTTTTTTTAATTTTTCTCTGTCGGTCACAACAATAAATTCCCAAGGCTCATCGCCACCGCCACTTGGTGCTTGCATAGCTGCCTTTAGTAAAAATTCGATGTTTTCTTGGCTTACTTTTTGCTCAGTATACTTTCTTATGCTACGGCGTGTAAAAATTGCTTGTTGTAATGACATTTCACTTTGTGCATATGAAGGTTTTGCTTGTATGGTTAAAGCAGTGCCAGTTGCAATGAGTGCTGTTTTTTTTATAAAGTTTCTTCTTGACAACATATTTTTTTTTCTCCACTCTGTCTATGAGTATCTTTGTTTGGAATTTATGTTCTACGAACAAATTCTATTCTTTTATACTCTTCTTATTTTTTTAAACAAGAAGGTACTTTTTTATCACTTAGGTACAAAATAGTAACTAAAGGATTTGTATGTCAAAATATATCACAACTCCACATCCTGAACCTTGTCCTGTAAGTACAACTTTGAGTGTTCTTGGTGGTAGATGGAAACCTATAATTTTATTTATATTAATAAAAAATCAAAGTATTCGCTTTAATGATTTGCAAAAGAAAATCCCTGCTGTTAGTCAGAAAGTTCTTAGCACGCAATTAAAAGAATTAGAAAAAGACGGTATAGTCGATAGAAAAGCTTATTCGGAAATGCCCCCAAGGGTGGAATATAGCCTTAGTGAATATGGACATAGTCTAGAAGAACTACTCTATGCCATGCATCATTGGGGAGAAAAGCATAAAATATTACTTGCAGACAAAGAAATTCAAGAAAAATAGAAAAGTCCCAAGCCGTTCTTTCAAATAAAAAAGGAGATCGACTTGGGACTTTATAATTTTCCTTGTATATTTTTTGAAATACAACTTAATTCAAAATAGTTACGGATAAATTTGTCTGTACGGATATAAATATCCATAATTGACACATTTAAAATAAGAGATTAATTTTATATTATGAAAATAAAAACAATTAATTAAATTTTGGAGAAATCATTATGGATATTTTAAAAATTCGCTATTTTTTAGTTGAAAGGATATAATTATGCACTATACAGGTCAAGTTTATCGTCACCCAATAGAGGGAAACACCCCACTATTAGAAGTGACTGCAGGGTGTTCACATAATAAGTGTTCTTTTTGTACAATGTATAGGGAAAGCAAGTTTAGTGTTTCACCTCTTGCGCACGTCGAAGAAGATCTCATAGAAATGAAAAGAATGTACGGCAGTTTAAAACGTATCTTTTTAGTAAATGGCGAGCCATTCATCTTGCCTACTCACAAGTTAATTGAAATTGGAGAACTTATAGCCAAGTATTTTCCAAATATTGAAACAATAACTTGTTATGCTTCTATTAAAAGTCTTAAAAATAAATCTGTGGAAGATTTAAAGAAATTAAAAGCTTTAGGATATAATGATCTACATTTTGGTCTAGAAACAGCTTATGACCCTGCAATAGCCCAAATGAACAAAGGCTTTACACAAAAAGAAGCGTATGAATGTCTTACTAAGTTAAAAGAAGCAGGAATGAGATGGGATGCAATCATTATGACTGGTGTTGCTGGAAAAGGTAATGGCAAAGTGCATATAGAACAAACAGCAAAACTTTTAAATCAATTTCCACCTTATATGCTTTCGATTATGACAACTTCTGTTTCAACAGGTACGCCACTTGAGAAAATGCGTGATAGTGGAGAATTTGTAGAATGTACTGAACTTGAAAAAATAGAAGAAGAAATCATGCTTCTAAAACTTATTGATTTTGAGGATTGTATATTCTTTGGTGGGCATAACTACAATTTAATCCCACTTAATGCATTACTTTCTGAGAAAGAGGAACTTATAAAAGTTTTTGAGGAAGGTATTCATACTATACCATCATATATTTTAAACAGTGTACAAGCTAGGGCAAATATCTAATGAAAACTCTATTAATAACAGGTGCTACTGATGGAATTGGATTTGAAACAGCCAAACTTGTTGCAAAAGAAGGTCATAAACTATTGCTCCATGGTAGAAACTCAGAAAAACTTGAAAAAGTTAAAAATGAACTAATTCAGCTAAATCCAAATATCCAAACTTTTGTAGCTGACCTCGCTGTATTAAAAGATACAAAGAATTTAGCAGAAGAAATTTTAGCAAGTAATGATAGAATTGATGTAATTATCAATAATGCAGGTGTTTTTGTGTTAGATGAAACAAAAACAAAAGATGGACTTGATGCACGTTTTGCTGTGAATACTATTTCACCATACCTTTTGACAATGATGTTATTGCCTATTTTAAGTGAAAAAGGAAGAATTATTAATTTGTCGTCTGCTGCACAAACTAATGTAGACTTTGAAGCTATGCGTGCAGGAGTAAAACCTTCACACGATAGTGCTTACGCACAAAGCAAACTCGCGATCACTATGTGGGGTATGGAGCTTGCTGAAATTTTAGGAGATAAAGCTGTTGTAATTTCAGTCAATCCAAAATCATTTTTAGGCAGTAAAATGGTTAAAACAGCTTACGGACGAGAAGGGTATGATTTATCTATTGGTGCAAATATTTTATATAGGGCATCACTTTCTGAAGAATTTGCGGATAAAACTGGCTCATATTACGATAACGATTATGAAAATTTTGTAAATCCACATCCTTTTGCTCTAAATAAGCAAAATCGAGTACAATTAATACAAACTATGAATGAAATTATAGACAG
>CAYJHN010000253.1:0-2759 GCA_964369985.1 uncultured Desulfovibrionaceae bacterium
GAACAAGCCTTAAAAGACAAAGAATTTAATGTCTATCTACAACCAAAGATAAATTACAGCACTTTAGAAATTGAAGGAGCAGAAGCTTTAATTAGATGGTTTCCTAAAAATGCATCTATGTTTTATCCAGACGAATTTATTCCAGTTTTTGAGGCAAATGGCTTTATCATGAACCTTGATTTTTATGTTTTTGAAGAAGTATTAAAATTCATTAAAGAACATTCAAGTGAAGTAAAGTTACCAGTTATTTCAGTAAATCTTTCGGGTAGAACACTTTTTGACAATAGCACGCCTTTCAAACTTTTGGGATTATTAAAAAAATACCAAATTTCTCCTTCTTTGCTTGAAGTTGAAGTATCGGAGAGTGCCATTTTAGATAATGATAAATATATGGCAGGAAAAGTAGATGAACTTAAAAAAATAGGGCTTGCAGTTTCAATGGATGACTTTGGTGCTGGTGTTTCATCGCTTAACCGTTTATCTTCAATGAATATAGACATAATTAAACTTGATAAATCTTTCCTTGATTATAATAGCCAAGTGAGCAAGGGGTCGATTATTGTAGAAAATATAGTAAGAATGGCAAAAGATTTAAATATGAAGGTAGTGACAGAAGGCGTTGAAAACGCAAACCAAGCACTTTGGCTAAAAAATATAGGTTGTCATTTGGCTCAAGGTTATTTTTTTGAAAAACCTTTAGCTTCAAAAGATTTTATAGAGCTTTTAAAAACAAAACAAAGTTACACTATTTAATGTAAGAATAGAAAAATATTTTGCCTTTTTTAAACATTTATTGAACTTAAGTCTTTTATGTGCATTTTATGAAGTTGATTTTTTTGAAAAACTATCATATATTTGTATATATTAAATTAAATAAAGAGGAAGGCAAGCATGTTTAAACAGTTTTTTACAGTTTTACTTGGTGCTTCGCTAGCTTTTGCTAGCTCAGCTTACGCAGCACCAACATTCGTGACAATTGGTACTGGTGGTATCACAGGCGTTTATTATCCAACAGGTGGCGCTATTGCAAAGATTATCAACCAAGAAAAAGACAAGTACAATATTCGTGCTACAGTTGAATCAACAGGCGCATCAGTATTTAATATTAATGCTGTTATGGCAGGTGATTTAGATTTTGGTATCGCTCAAGCTGACAGACAATACCAAGCTTATGAAGGTATTTCTGAATGGCAAGGTAAGCCACAAAAAGGCTTAAGAGCTGTTTTTGCACTTGCTCCTGAAATGGTTACATTTATTGCTGCTGAAGATTCAGGTATCAAATCATTGAATGACGTAAAAGGTAAGACTGTAAACATAGGCAATCCTGGCTCTGGTAACCGTCAAAATGCAATTGATGTTTTTGAAGCTGCTGGAATTGATATTGAAAAAGATTTCAGAGCAGAAGGCATTAAAGCTGCTGACGCTCCACGTATGCTTCAAGATGGTCGTATTGATGGTTTCTTCTACACTGTTGCTCATCCAAACGGAAACATCAAAGAAGCAACTTCAGGTAAGCGTAAAACTCGCATAGTTCCTATTACTGATATCTCTAAATTAACAGAGCAATTCCCATACTATACATTAGGTAACATTGATATGTCACAATACAATGACGCGTCTAATGCAAGCGATGGAAAAGTTCCAACAGTAAGCATGTTAGCAACATTTATCACAAATGAAAAAGTTTCAGATGATGTTGTGTATGCTATAACTAAAGAAGTTTTTGAAAATATTGAAGAATTCAAACAATTACACCCTGCATTAAATAGCTTAACAAAAGAAAGCATGCTTCAAGGTTTAACAGCTCCTATTCACCCTGGTGCTATGAAGTATTATAAAGAAGCTGGTTTAATGTAATAATTTTAGGGTTTACCTATATCTAATAAAACAAAGCCTGTTTATCAGGCTTTGTTTTATTAGGACAAAAAAATTTATGGGCGTGAAAATATGAAAGATTATAAAGAGAAATTAGTTTCAACTGAGCATGGACTGCGTGGAGATTCTATTGGAATTACTGGTGTTATCACAGCGATAATAGCCGTTTCTTGGTCCTTATTTCAGCTTGCCACTGCAAGTTTTTGGCTTTTAGATGCTGTGTATATTAAGTCTATACATTTAGCTTTTGCTATTTCTCTTGTATATTTCAATATTCCTATGCTTAAAAACACTCGTTCCTCTTCATGGGATTTGCGTATATTGCTTGCTATGAATAGAGTTACTGTGCTTGACTATATACTTGGAATTATAGCGTCTTTCGCTGCTCTTTATATTTTTCTTGATTATGCTGGACTGGCTACAAGATCAGGAACTCCTATCATGCGAGATGTTGTTTTTGGACTCTTGCTTATAGTCTTGCTTTTAGAAGCTACTCGTCGCGTAATTGGGCCTGCTTTACCAATTATTGCCTGTGTATTTATTCTTTATGTTTTTACTGGGCCTTATTTGCCTGATTTTATTGCCTTTAAAGGTGCTTCTCTCAACAGATTTATCGCACAGATGACTATGGATACTGAAGGTATTTATGGTGTTCCACTTAATGTTTCTGCTACTGTTGTATTTTTATTTGTGCTCTTTGGGACTATGCTTGACAGAGCTGGCGGTGGTAACTTTTTTATTCAATTGGCTATTTCCGGTTTAGGTTCTTATAGGGGCGGTGCTGCTAAGGCGGCTGTTTTGGGTTCAGCTTTTACAGGTGTTGTTTCTGGTTCAAGTATTGCAAACGTGGTAACAACAGGAACTTTCACTATTCCTCTTATGAA
>CAYJHN010000254.1:0-2757 GCA_964369985.1 uncultured Desulfovibrionaceae bacterium
CTTAGGCGGCACAAAGTGCAAATTTGGAAAATTAGCACTTTGTCATAAAACTTAAGGCTCTTATAATAAATAATTATAAGAGCCTCAAATAATCGTAGTAAGCTTTAGTTTTTAAGTTCGTGTATTTCTTGGTTCGAGCTTCCAACAAAGGCTTTATCATAAGTTTTTAATGCAGAAATAAATCTTCCAGTAATGAGAGTATCTACATAGTTTTCAATAATTTCTTTTCTTAATGAAAGTTTATTCTTATCATTACAATATCTATTTGATAAGATTTCGTCAAATTCATGCCCAGTGTACACAGTTACATCTCTGCCTACACTTTTACACACTTTAGATAAATTTCTTAATGCTTCTTCTTGCAAGAAGGGCTCGCCACCAGAGAAAGTAACACCTTTTGCAAGTTTTGAATTGTATATTTCTTTATACACATCAAGAGCTGTGACTTGAGTTCCCGCTTCTTTATCATGCGTATGCTGATTATGACAGTCAGGGCAATTGAAGTCGCAACCTTGAAAGAAAACGGTTGTCCTTATACCCTTGCCGTCAACTATGCTTTCATGTTGGTAGCCGGCTATGCGTAAGACAGTGTTTTCTAACAAGATGTATTCTTCTAAACTTAGTCCAATCTCTGATGCAAGTTCTGAATTTATACTTGTGTTCAAATGTGTGTTATTTGGCATTGTTTTTTATTGTAATGAATTTAGTAGTCAACTGAAATTATGCACTTTTTTGACAAAGATCTTCTTTGATAACATCGTGCTTAATTCTTTGTGATTCTTCAGCTTTTTTTGCATCATTCCATCTATCCATATCGCCAACTAAATAACCAGTAATTCTACGTATTCTTGAAAATGGGACATTCTCACCAACTTTTTGTGCATTCAATTTTTTTACCATTGTTTTTTCCCTTCTTTATTTTGAGTTTATAAAATAGGCTTATATTTAAAATATGAAAAATTCATATATATTTGTAGTTAAGTTTATTTATGCGTTTGTTACTGTATCTACTTCTTCAAAGTGGTTCGCATAGCTTTTTGCGTATTTTGGATCAGGTGAATAGCCTTTTACTTTTTGTAAAACTTCTAGTGCTATACCTTCATTTTCCTTTCTTCCGCAACGTGGGCAGGAATCGCCAATGATACCAACATAACCGCATACAGGATCTCTATCAACTGGATGGTTTATAGAGAAATAGCCCATATTTGAATCTGCCATTGCTTCAACTAAGGTTTCAAATGCATCTAGGTTTTGTGATAGATCTTCAGAAACTTCTATGTATGAAATAGCACCAGCTAAGCAATATTTATGGTATTGTGCTTCTGTTTGAATTTTTTCCCATGCTCTGATTGGATAGTAAACAGGAACGTGGAAAGAATTTGTAAAGTATTCTCTGTCAGTGATGCCTTCAAGCACGCCAAACTTATTTCTTGTTAAACGTAACAATCTACCAGAACAACCTTCAGCTGGAGATGCAATTAATGAAAAGTTAAAGCCAGTTTCTTTGGTTTTTTCTCTGCATTTATCAAAAATTGTTTTGATAATAACTTCACCTTTTTCATTGATTGCTTTGTCTTCACCATGATGTTTGCCAAATAAAGCTACTAAAGATTCAGCCAAACCAATGAAACCAATTGATAAAGTACCATGCTTAATAACTTCTCTGATCTCATCATCTGGGTGAAGTTTTTCACTGTCTAAGTGCACATGTTGTCCCATAAGGAATGGGAAGTTTCTTGCTTTACGCTTTGCTTGTACTTCATATCGATCAAGTAATTGTGTAAAGACTAAATCAACATATTGTGATAATTGCTTTAAAAACTCATGGAAAAGAGCATCTTCTGGAAGATTTTCATTTTCATTCTTTGTTTGTAAAGCAATATATGGAATATTCAAAGTTGTGAAAGAAAGGTTACCACGTCCAGGAGTAATAGCCTTTGTTGGTTCATGGTCGTTACCAAGAACTCTTGTTCTGCAGTTATGACTTACAATAGCGCCTAGGTCAAAACGGTCAGATTCTGTCTCTATATCATAGCCAGTTAATGTCGCATTTGCATTGTATTCAGCGTCATTTTCATTAAGTGGTCTAATTTCTAAAATTTCAGCAAGCTTTTTTTCTTCAAAAGCATCTAAAAAGCCTGTTGTTTTACAACAAGAAGCTGTATGAGTTTTAATTAAGAAGTCGCCTTTTTTCAGATCTTGAACTTGTACGCGAGCAAGAGAATTGTCGCCAATGCCAATAACAGCTTTAGTAAGTGGGTGATCTTTTGTAAAAAGAAGCTCTTCATTCTTACCATGCTTAGCTGGAACAATAACTTTGTACCAATCTTGCATGCTATATTCTTTTTTCATTACTTTTGAAACTTTAACAAAGGCTTTCTTTGTTGTATCAAAAACCTTATACCCCTCAACTCTAGCCCAAACTGTACCTTCTTGCTCTTGTAGTTGAGTGTTAGACTCTAAAGCTTTATTAACAAAATCAGCAATATCTTGTTTTACATTATGCTCTAAAGCAAGCATGCCATTGTGAGCTGCACCCATTACAGCACAAATTGTTTCAGGTCTTGTGTCATCAAAATAAGGCAAGTTGAAACTTGAATCTAAATTGTTAAAGTTTGGAAAAAGTCTTTTTGCAGAGCAGCGGCAAGCAAGCTGGAATAAATCGTAGTTGTAGTCACCTTTTCTGTTTACACCTTTTTTCATGGTGAAAATAGAAATAGGGAAGATAGGAGTTTCGCCATTGCCAAGCCCTGCTTC
>CAYJHN010000255.1:0-2747 GCA_964369985.1 uncultured Desulfovibrionaceae bacterium
ACGCACATTCATCATATAAACTT
Organism: uncultured Desulfovibrionaceae bacterium; assembly: GCA_964369985.1. GTDB lineage: Bacteria > Desulfobacterota > Desulfovibrionia > Desulfovibrionales > Desulfovibrionaceae > CAYJAZ01. The sequence continues at coordinate 24 of CAYJHN010000255.1, forward strand.
ATAAAAAAGGCGCATACTTTGTATGCGCCTTAGGCTGTTGACAAAGTCTGCAGCCTCGAAAAACAAGAATAGCCAACATTTATTTTTGGCGTTAAATGATTGTTTTTCGTGCCTTTCTGCCAAGTTTGCTTTGCAAACTTAGGCGGCACAAATTGCATATTTGAAAAATAGGCACTTTGTTATATTGCTAGAAACCCTCATTTGAGGGTTTTTTTTTGAGCTTTATTGAGCTTTGTTATCTTGTAAAAATGCTCTAAAGATTTTCTGCTTCTAAAATATTGCAATTTTTTCAATTATCGCTATACTTCCTTTATGAAAAGTATCTCCCTCGCAGCCAAGTATAGGCCACAAGACTTTGCCTCCGTTGTTGGCCAAGAAACAATTACCTCAATTTTGTCAAAAGCCGCTTTTGAACAAAAAGTCGCACCTGCTTATCTTTTAAGCGGAACAAGAGGTGTTGGCAAAACCACTATTGCAAGAATTTTTGCAAAAGCACTTAACTGCGAGAATGCACAAAGCCGTGAAAATGGTGAACCGTGTAACAAATGTCAAACTTGTCAAAGAATCACACAAGGGGCCTTTGTTGATGTGATGGAGATAGATGGTGCTTCAAATAGAGGTGTTGAAGAAGCAAAACGCATAAGAGATATTGTGCAATATCCGCCACTTGAAGGCAGATTTAAAATAATTATCATAGATGAAGCACACATGCTCACAAGAGAAGCCTTCAATGCATTACTCAAAACATTAGAAGAACCGCCTTCATACACTTCCTTTATTTTAGCAACAACAGAAGCGCATAAATTTCCAATAACTATAGTAAGCCGTTGCCAGCATTTTGTATTTAAACAAGTGCCTTCTGCTACGCTTGAAAAACATCTAAAACATGTTCTTACAAGCGAAAATTGGCAATATGAAGAAGAGGCTATTTCCCTTTTAGTTCGTAGGGCGTCTGGTTCTGTGCGTGATGCTATGTCACTTCTTGGGCAAAGTCTTGTGCTTGCACAAAATCCGCTTACTTCTGAAACAACGCGCGCTATTCTTGGTTTGGCAGGCAAAGAAATTTTAGAAAATATACTCACTGCTATACACGAAAATAATACTTTATCTATTGCACAAAATGTTGATAATATGATGCAACAAGGTATTGATATAGTATATTTTATGCGTGAGCTTTCACAAATTTGGCGATCAATATATCTCATTAAAGAATATAAAGAAAAATCTTTTGACCTTCTTTCATTATCGCAAGATGAAATCAAGCTTTATACAAATTTTGCAGAAAAATTTTCTCTTTCCTTTATACACAGTGCTTGGCAACTTACCTTGGAATCTCAAAGACGTATAAGTATGTCGCTTGAGCCTTCTGTTGCACTAGAGTTGTTTTTAATAAATCTTGCCTTGTTGCCTTCCTTGCTGCCTTTAGATGAGTTGCAAGCGGATATAGCAGTAGCAAAAAAAAGTGAGAGAGCCGTTTCAGAACAAATTAAAGAAGATGTTTTGGACGACGAAAAAAAAAACTTTGATGAACACGCTCTCTACACAGAAATAAATTCCTCAAAAAACGCTATAGAAAAACCAAAGAAAGCGAATGTTTTGCCAGTGACAATAGATAGAATCACGCAAGATGTGCAGTCTGATACAGTAGAAATTGAAATAGTTGAAGAAAAAACAGAAGAGCGAGCTGAAAAACAAAAAGGCTTGGAAAATGAATCTTCTATTATAAATAATTTTTCTAATGAAAGCCAAGAAGAAAAAGCAGAAGAAAAAAAAGAAGAAAGCAAGTTTCATATTGTTTCTGCAGAGCAAGGCGAGGACAATATTGAGGATGCTATTGTTTTTTCTGCCAAAGATGATATTTCTACATTTGAATCAAAGTCAGATGAAAGGCAAGTTTCAAATTTAGATTATCAAGCTTTTCTTGACTTTTTAGTTGAAAACACGCATACTTCCCAACATTCGCATTCTGCATTATTAAAAAATCTTAAAATCAGTGATGGCAGATTTCACTTTGATAGTGCAAAGCAATCTTATGTGCTTTCGCTAAAAGCGCCTTCTGCTATATGCACAAAGGATTTGCGATCAGCACAAATTCATCAAGCTCTTTTAGAAATGGCTGAGAAGTTTAACCCTGAAAAATTTGCAAAGGGTGAGCTCATTGTTGAAGTCCTCACAAAGGCACCTCCAAAAAATACAGCCGCACTTTTAGCCGAGCTTGAAGAAAAAGCAATAGTGCAAGAAATTAAAAAAAGTTTTAATGCTCATATAGTTCATTGTGAATCAAAGAAAAACGACTGATATGAGTTTGAATAAGGAGTAAAACATGAAAAATATGAATGACATCGTACGCCAAGCACAATTAATGCAAAACAAAATGGCAAAAGTGCAAAAAGAACTTGCTGAAAAAACTGTAGAAGCTTCTGCTGGTGGCGGTATGGTGAAAGTTGAGATGACTTGTAAGCAAGAGCTTAAGAAAATCACTATTGATCCAAAAGTGTTAGAAACACCTGATGCTGAAATGCTAGAAGATCTTATTCTTACAGCTGTGAATGAAGCTGTGCGTATTGGTAATGAAATTACAGAACGTGAAATGTCACATATTTCTGGTGGTATTCATTTACCAGGTATGTTCTAGTTTGTTTTTAGGCTAGGTATTTGATTGATTTTATAAGGGAATTCGTTTTTTATGCGGGTTCTCTTTTTTTTGTTTGCAGAGTTTGTGCG
>CAYJHN010000256.1:0-2718 GCA_964369985.1 uncultured Desulfovibrionaceae bacterium
ATTTTTGGGCAAAGAGAACAAATTACTTTATTATTTGAAATACTTTGCATAAGAATTAAACCTAGGCGTTTGCTGCAGTTGCAAGGTTGAGCAATTGAATGAGCGATTGCTCCATATTTTGTCTATCGTCTATTGCTTGTTGTAAAAACTTTTTAATTTCAGGCATTAAGGCGATTGCCTTATCTATTTCAGGATTTGAACCAGCCGCATAGGCACCTATATTAATCATATCTTCCATTTCTGCGTATTCAGCCATAAGAGAAGTAATAATTCTGCCAGCCAAGACCAAGTCTTTTTCAATGATATCATTTCGTATACGCGAAATTGATTTTAAAACATTTATCGCAGGGAAATGCCCCTTATCTGCCAAGTCACGCGTGAGCACTATATGTCCATCTAATATAGATCTTACAGCATCGGCAATAGGTTCGTTGAAGTCATCACCGTCAACAAGCACTGTGTAAATACCAGTTATCGTTCCTTTTTCAGAACGTCCAGCTCTTTCAAGTAATTTTGGTAATTGAGCAAAAACAGTAGGAGTATAGCCCTTTGTTGTTGGCGGTTCACCAATTGCAAGACCCACTTCACGCCCTGCCATGGCAAAACGCGTGACAGAGTCCATCATCAACAAAACATCAAGCCCTAAATCTCTAAAATATTCAGCAACGGCAGTAGCGGCATAGGCAGCTCTTTGCCTTACAAGAGCAGATTGATCGGAAGTAGCAACAATCACTACAGATTTTGCCATACCTTCTGGCCCTAAATCCTTTTCCATAAATTCTAAAACTTCTCTACCACGCTCGCCTATAAGTGCAAAAACGTTGACTTGTGCACTTGTGTAACGAGCCATCATGCCCATAAGCGTAGATTTACCAACACCAGAACCCGCCATGATACCAACACGCTGCCCCTTGCCTAGGGTAAGGAGTGAATTTATCACTCTCACGCCAACGTCAAGCGTTTCATCGATTCGTGGGCGAGACAAAGGCGAAGGCGGCTGAGCATAGATTGGCACCATGCTTTCAGCTTCCACTTCTTCTTTATTATCAAGTGGTTTTCCAAATGCGTCTAAAACTCTTCCTAAAAGTGACTGCCCGACTGGAAATAAAGGCGGCATAGAAGAATTTCGTACAAGTGAACCCGGTCGCACGCCACGCATTTCGCCATAAGGCATAAATAAAAGATTACCGTCTTTAAAGCCAACAACTTCTGCTGCTACTTCTTCGTTTTTGTCGTCTGGAATAATATGGCATACATTTCCTACAGAAAGATTAAGTCCAGAGCCTTCAGCAACTAAGCCTACAACTTTGTTGATTTTTCCATAAGATTTAAGTGGATCAGCTTGCTTTAGTAATGAAACGCATGCTTTAGGATCAAGTGCCATATATTGCTTCCTTAGATATTTTTAACTCATTTAGAACAATAAATTATTCCATATTTTTATTGAATAATGTTTAGTTGAAGCCCATTTCGTTTAATAGTTCGTCAGCTAATTCTGTTGTGTAGGCAGTTTTCTCAGTGTTTAAATCAGCTTGTTTTTCATTTTTATTATCTACTACAGTCTCTGCAGCTACTTCGTCATTTATTTGTGAAAGTTCGTCTTCAACCATTTGGCTGGCTTGTTCAGCGAGCAATTCTTCATTATTTGCAGTCTCTTGCTCTAGATTTACAATTGGTTCAACAGTTTCAGTTGGCTCTATTGATGCTTCTTCTTGAACTTTTGTTTCTTGTGCAATTTCTGGTTCAACTGTTTGTTCATCAAAAACTTCTTCAGAAGCTTGACTTAGCAATTGTTCTGATTTTGGTGTTTCTTGTTCCATTTCTGAAACATTTTGCATATCATTTTCAATTAATGAAGGCTGTGAAAAAATATTTTCCCTGTTTTCTTGAGCATAAGCCTCTTCTTCTTCAGGGCTTAATGGAATTTTTGCTTCCCTTGCTTGCCCTACAAGATTTCTTGTAATCGCATCATATGCAAGCTGATCGCCTTCGCCAAGTGGCAAAGTAAGTTTATTTAACACTTCCTGCACAAGGCTTTCACGATCGCTTTTTTCATTTCGAATCAAACCAGAAGGACTTTCAACAACTATAGAACCAGCTTCAAGGCTATCGTCGCTTTCAAGTGTCCAATGGCTATTTAACGCAAAGGATTTATTTACTTCTTCCATTAGTCCTGTTAAAATAATAGCTTCACTTGGATTTACGCGCACTTTATATTCTCTTTTATCTAAAAGAGCATTCACGCTATTTTGCAGCAAAGATTGCAGTATAGCAGATTTTTCATTATCTATAATGTAGCCCGTAGATTTTTCAACAGCTTCTAAAAGTAGTTGAGTTAAATCATTTCTCCAAGATTCAAAAATCGTTATACATTGTTCATGTATATTTAATAAAACAGAAGAGCAAGCTTTTGTATACTGGCTTTTTTCTTGAACAATTTCTTCTCTTGCTTCGTTTAATTGTTGTTGAGCTTGGTGCAAGCCTTGAGTATAGCCTTGCTCTCTTGCTTCTATTTTTATATTTTCTGCTTCAAGTTTAATTTGTTCGGCTTGCTCAAGAATTTTTTGTGCTTCTACTTCTTTTTCTTTTGCACGAGCATAGACTTCTTCAACTTCTTTTTCAGCTTCGTTTAATCTATCTTGTGCTTTTTCTTCGGCTTTTGCGAGTAAGGACTTCACTTTTAATACAGCTTTTTCTTTGAGCCTTGTCATATACTCT
>CAYJHN010000257.1:0-2674 GCA_964369985.1 uncultured Desulfovibrionaceae bacterium
GACAAATTTTGTAAAATTACGTTACCGTTTACTTCCTTATATTGAAGATGCATGTGCTCAAGCTGCACAAACAGGCATGCCTGTTCAAAGAGCAATGATGCTTGCATTCCCAGAAGATAAAACAGTTCACCATTTCGAACAACAGTTCATGTTTGGTGATTCTATGCTTGTTTGCCCTGTTCTTGCTAAAGATGGCAAAGTCTGTTATAGACTACCACAAGGCAGATGGTATGACTTCTGGACAGGCCAAGCTGTTGAAGGTGGCATGACCATTAATGAAATCTGTCCACTTGATCGTATACCTGTATTTATTAAAGCTGGCTCAGTATTAAAGCTTGGACCTCTTGTTCAGCATACTGGTGAAATCAAAGAAAAAGTTAACGAAGTTGTTGTGTATGGACAAATTGACTACTCTTCTGCACTCTGGGACAAATATGTTCAATACGAAAACAATTGGATCAAACTTGCTGACAATGTAACTCGCGTATTACCTGAAAACCTACATAAAGTTATTTTTGGGTAAAACCAAGATAACGTCATTTTTTCTGAGCATCTCAAAGGGACGGGTGCTCAGAAATATATAGTTTTTATATGTTTAGATTTCTTTTAATTAACAAACATAGCTTTACTCTTTAGTAAGTAATGGGAATTTCTTTAGTTTGTAGGCAAATTTTGTGAATTAAGCCTAAAGCAAGTCTAAACAAAACATTTATAATCTTTGGGAGGCAATGTGAAAACAATTATAGCACCAATAGAAAAGCTATTGTCTATGCTAAATAAGCTTGCACTACATGTTAGCACATGGATGCTTATTGGTATGCTCACAATAGTAACTCTTAACGTTATTTTGCGTTACTTTTTTTCATACAGCATAACATGGTCTGAAGAGGCATCTCGTTACCTTATGGTATGGGTTACTTTTCTTTTATTTCCTTATGCACATGAAAAAGGTTCACTTGTTGCGGTAGACTTCTTGGTTGCAAAGTTTAGATATTCAAGAATTGGTGTAGTACACGCTATTTTTCTTGAAATTCTTTGCCTTTTAGTTTTATTAGTTGCATGTTATCAGGCTTATTTCTTTGTTGTGCGTTCAATGGCAACTGTAACTTTAGCTCTTCGTTTGCCAATGTGGTGGGTGACATCTATTATGCCTTATTCCTTTGGATTAACAGCTATTGCGTCATTTATTTGGTTGATTAAGCTTATTTCTTGCTTAGGCAATCCTGAAAAATTAATAGCTGAAGATGAATTTCGTAAATCTGGCTTAGAACAAGGGCACTAGGAGATAAAGATGTTAAAAACTCTATTCGCACCACTTATTAAAGTTAAAATGGTATACCTACTTTTCTTCTTTTCGTTGATTGCTTTAGGTCTACCTATTGTATATGTATTATTGCTTGCTCCTGGTATAGATTTAGCTATTTCAGGCCAATACAACTTCTTTCCACTTCTTACTCAAAGACTTTGGAATGGTGTTGACAGCTTTGCCTTGATGGCTCTTCCTTTCTTCGTGCTTGCTGGTGAACTTATGTCAGCTGGTGGCGTAACTGTGCGTATGGTTCGCTTTGCTGAAAGCCTTATTGGCCACTTGCGTGGTGGTTTGGCTCATGTTTGCGTGCTTGCATCTGTTATGCTTTCAGGTGGTTCTGGCTCTGCTGTGGCTGATGCTTCTGCATTAGGCTCTATGCTTATTCCTGCTATGAATGACTTAAAATACCCAAGAGGTATTTCAGCCGCTGTTATTGCTTCAGCTGGTATTTTAGCTCCAATCATTCCGCCATCAGGCCTTATGATTATGTATGCCTTTGTGCAAAATACTTCTATTGCAGCTATGTTTGCTGGTGGTATTGTGCCTGGTTTAATGCTTGCTGGTGGCTTTATGCTTGTTATTTGGTTTAAAGCAAGAAAGGGTGCTTTCCCTCCACCAAAACCGCGTGCAACAGTTTCAGAAAAACTTACTTCAGCAAGAGAAGCATTACTTCCACTTGGAACACCAGTTATCTTGATGGGTGGTATCTTACTTGGTATTATGACACCAACTGAAGCTGCTGGTATTGCCGCATTTTACGCTCTTTTATTAGGTGTTTTCTACACAAGAGAAATTAAAGGTGGCGATCTATTAAAAATCTTTAGGCATTCAGCAATTTCCTCAGCATCTATTCTTGTTTTAGTTGGTGCGGCTGTTGCATTTGCTTCGCTTGTAAGCTTACGCCAAACACCAATCATGCTTGGCAACTGGCTTACAACAATCACCTCAGATCCAGTACTTTTATTCTTCTTAATTAACTTAACATTATTAGTTGTTGGCTGTATCATGGATGCTGGCCCAACTATCTTGATTTTAGGTCCAATTCTAGCACCTACAATGGTAAAACTTGGTATCGATCCTGTTCACTTTGGCGTTGTTATGGTTGTAAACTTAACAATAGGACTTATGACGCCGCCAATGGGCTTAGTGCTCTTTGTTACGCAGGGTATATCAGGACTAAAGATGAATGAACTTGTAAAAGAAATCATGCCATTCTTTGGAATTGCTATTGCCGTTCTTATGCTTATAACATTTTTCCCAAGCCTTGTTTTATTCTTGCCAAGTGCATGGGGATTAATGTAGAATAACTTTACCGTATGGTAGACAACTTTTTAGGAGAAATATTTATGTTAAAACGTTTTTTCA
>CAYJHN010000258.1:0-1687 GCA_964369985.1 uncultured Desulfovibrionaceae bacterium
TACAAAAAATATTTTACAAAGCCTCTCTCAATTCCATGCGAACAAATGCTGAAAAGCAGTCATTTCTTACTGAAATGGTCACTAGTCTTGAAACTATCAGGGCAACCCGCATGGATACAGTATTAATTGATACATGGAATAAAAAAACAGCAAAAGCTGCTGATGCTCACATTCACAGCCTATACCTTAGTATGCTTTCAACACAAGGTGTTGCATTTTTAAATATCTTACTCACTGTGCTTGTTGTTATTGTTGGTGTATACCGCATTTCAGAAGGCCTTATGACAACAGGCTCGCTCATTGCTTGTGTTATACTCTTTGGCAGAACTGCAGCACCTTTAAATGGTATACTTAATATTTTACTCGACTACCAGCAAACAAAGATGACATTAATAAGATTTAGTGCACTTCTCAATATGCCTATGGAAAATGCATTAGCTCAAAACGAACTTGAAGGAAATGAAACAGCAAGCATACAAGACGAAGCAATTCTTGCAAAAACTCTTGCTGTGCCAATACATTTAGAAAAAGTTGGCTTTTGTTATCCAAATAATGAGCAAAACAATGTACAAATGACTGCATTAAAAGACATTAATATCACTATCACACCAGGCGGCAAAGTTGGTTTTGTAGGAGCTTCTGGCTCTGGTAAATCTACCCTAGCACGTCTTATCGCTGGCCTTTACACGCCAACAGAAGGCAGAATACTCTTAGGGCAAGTTGATATGAAGAATATTCCAATGCGTCCTTATCGCAATAAAGTTGGCTTTTTACCACAAGAAATACGTCTTTTTCAAGGCACTTTAAGGCATAATATTGCTCTTGCTTGGCCAAGCGACACGCCTTACACTGAAGAAGATATTCTCAAAGCAGCCACATTAGCTGGTGTTATGGAATTTGCAAAAGAACATCCACTTGGTTTAGACATGCCCCTTGGCGAGCGAGGGCTTGGACTTTCAAGCGGACAAGCACAATGCGTTGCACTAGCAAGAGCCCTTTTAGGCGATCCGCACACTATCATTCTTGACGAACCAGCAGCCCAGCTTGACGACACTTCATCTCTCAAACTTATTCAAGGTTTAGCTCCTTATTTAAAAGATAAAACCGTGATTTTATTCACACATAAAGCTCATATGTTAAAACTAGTAACTACTGTTATAGCAATGGAAAAGGGTTCTGTGCTTTGGTCAGCACCAAGTGAGCAAGTATTAAAGCAAAACAATACACAAGGCCTTAATCTTAAAAAGCAAATAAAGGAATAGGCATGAATACTGAAAAAAAAGAGCCTATACAAAATAAATTAAAAGCTTTAAAGGACATGTTAACAAGCAAAAATCTTAGTATCATGCCCTTTGCTTCAAAAATTAATGAAATAGAAGATAAAGAAGCCTCTTCCTCTTCAATACGTCTTGTATGGTTTTCGTCACTTACTGTAATTATTCTTCTTACATGGGCTTCTTTTGCCTATGTAGACCAAATTGCTCGAGGTTTAGGGCAAGTTGTGCCTTCACAAAAAGTTCAACTTATGCAAAACTTAGAAGGCGGAATAGTGCAAGAAATTCTCGTTAGCGAGGGGCAAATAGTTGAACAAAATGCAGTTATCATGCGAATAGATAACGAACTTGCAGGCAGCCAATATAGAGAAGGCCTTGTACGTGTGCTTGAGCTTGAAGCAAATATGTCCATG
>CAYJHN010000258.1:1697-2637 GCA_964369985.1 uncultured Desulfovibrionaceae bacterium
CCTACTCAATCCAAATGAAGATACACAAATAAAATTTACTGAAAAAGTTTCACAAAATTCAGAGCTTATGCAAAGACAAAGAGAATTACTCTCTTCCATACGCAAGCAAAATGCAGCTGAATCACAAGTGCTCTTATTACAAAGTAAAACTTCACTCAGCAAAGCCGCTGAATTAAAAGAATCAAAAAATCAGCTTTTAGAAAGCATAAAATTAGTTGAAAAACAAAGAGATTTAGCCTACAAAGCCCTGCAAGTTGATGCCTATCCAGAATTACAATATATAGATATAGAACAAAGATTACAGTCGCTTAAAGCTGAACTTGCAGGCTTAGAACATTCTATTCCACGTCTTGAAGCAGAAGCAGAAGAAGCTGTGCAAAGATTAAACTTACACAAAGCAGAACTAGAAAACAAATACAGACAAGAATTAAACGAAGATAAATTACAATACCTTTCATTAACCGAATTGCTCAGTGCCGGCGATGACAAGGTAAAGCGTACTGAAATGCGTTCTCCCGTACGTGGTGTTGTCAAAGCAATTTACGCCCACACTGTAGGCGGCGTTGTAGCACCTGGTGCAACTGTTATGGAAATTGTGCCACTTGACGATTCACTCATAATAGAAGCAAAATTCAGCCCAGCAGACATTGCCTTTCTCTACCCAGGGCAAAAAGCCACTGTTCGCGTAACCGCTTACGATTTTTCAGTTTATGGCGGAATGGAAGCAACTGTAGAAACAATATCAGCTGACACCTTGCAAAACCAGCAAGGCGAAACCTTCTACAAAGTAAAGCTCATCACAAAAAGTTCACATTTAGAACATGGCAGCGAATCATTACCTATTATGGCTGGTATGATCACAGAAGTTGACGTGCTCATAGGCAAAAAAACTATCATGGATTATTTATTAAAGCCACTTCTTAAAGCACAGCAAAGAGCC
>CAYJHN010000259.1:0-2582 GCA_964369985.1 uncultured Desulfovibrionaceae bacterium
GCTTGTGTAAATCTACATAATACACTTAGAGCAAATATGCTTAGCGTGTCGGCAATAAGATTGATGTTTTAATGTAACCTTCGTGTAGCTTTGGTCTTATTTTTCTTTATCAACACTTTAGAAAGGACAGATTTATGACGAACTCTTGGGATTTACAAAGAACTTTTGCTCTTGTTGGCACTGGAGGATGTGGAAAAACATCCTTGGCTGAAATGCTTTTATTTGCAACTGGGCAAACTGAACGTTTAGGATCAGTTGAAGCAGGAACTTCTATTTTAGATTACGAACCAGAAGAAGAAAAAAGAAAGGCTTCTATTCAGCCAGCTTTTGCCACATGGCTCTATAATAATAATAGACATTTTATGGTTGATATTCCTGGTGATAACAACTTCAATGGAGATATTAACTATTTATTACAAGGCGTTGACGGAGCAATACTTTGTTTAGACGCTGTTGATGGTGTACGCCCGCTTACAAAGAAACTTTATTCTTCAATTCAGGCTGCACAATTACCAACAATTATATTTATCAATAAGTTAGATAGAGAAAGAGCTAATTTTGACGAAGCACTTCAAGGAATTTCTTTATCTTTAAATATCAAGCCTATTATTTTATATATTCCCCTCATAGAAAACGAGCAATATGTAGGCTATATAGATGTTTTCAAACACAAAGCTTTTTATTATGAAAATGAAAAATTAGTTGAAAAAGACATACCAGCAGACTATGAAGATGAAGCTTACCTCATTAGAGATACAGCTATTGAAAATATAGCTGAAACAGACGAAGAATTAATGGAAAAATACCTTGAAGAAGGTATGCTTAGCCCAAGCGAAATAAAGCAAGGTTTACGAATTGGAACACTTAATGGTGAACTTGTTCCAATTTTCATCGGTGCTGCAACTGAAAATAAAGGCGCACAAGAATTATTAAAAGGCATTGAAGAGCTTCTGCCATCAGCAAATGACAGAGCAGCCTTTCTATCAGAAGAAGCAGATGAAAGAGCAAGCTCAGCTGACGCTCCTGCCTCTTGTTTCGTTTTTAAAACAATTGCTGATCCATTTGCGGGACAACTTAGTATGGTAAGAATTTTATCAGGCACACTCTCCTCTGCCTCAACTCTCAAAAACATGCAAACAGAAGAAGCAGAAAGATTTACTTCTCTTGCCTATCTTACAGGTAAAAACCAAACTGTTTGCAAGGATACGCTCTATCCAGGTGCAATAGTTGCTGTTTCAAAACTCAAAAACACAAAAACTAGCCATACTTTAAGCGATGAAAAAGCTCCATTTGCTCTTGCTATTCCATCTTTACCTACACAAATGATTACTTATGCCTTAAGTGCAGCTAAAAAAGATGAAGAAGATAAGGTATATGCAGCTATTCAAAAACTTCTTGATGAAGATATCACTCTAAAATTAGAAAGAGATAAAGAAACAGGCGACACCTTGCTTTCTGGTATGGGACAATTACATATTGAACTTTCTGTTGAAAAAGCAAAAAGACGTTCAAAATTAGAAATTGTATTAAAAACACCTAAAATACCTTATCGTGAAACAATTAAAGGCTCTGCAAAAGTTCAAGGTAGACACAAGAAACAATCTGGTGGTAAAGGGCAATTTGGTGATTGTCATATCGAAATTTCACCACTTGAAAGAGGTGCAAATTATTCCTTTGAAGATGCTATTGTAGGTGGTGCAATTCCACGTACTTACATTCCTGCCATTGATAAAGGCATACAAGAATCGGCACAAAGAGGCTATTTAGCTGGTTATCCAGTTGTTGACTTTAAAATCAGATTATACGATGGCTCTTACCACGATGTAGACTCCTCAGAAATGGCATTCAAGCTTGCAGGCTCATTAGCTTTTAGAAAAGCAATGGAAGCATTGAAAGTAATTTTATTAGAACCTATAGCACTTATCACTGTTTCTATCCCTGACAGCTATATGGGCGATGTTATTGGAGATCTATCATCAAAAAGAGGTAAGGTTTTAGGTTCTGATTCTATTTCTGGAATCACAGAAATTAAAGCACATATACCTATGGCAGAAGTTATGCGTTATGCCCCAGATTTACGCTCTATGACAGGTGGACAAGGGCTCTTTACTCTAGAGTTTTCACATTATGAAGAAGCACCGCAACATGTAAGCGATAAAGTAGTTGAAGAATATAAGGCAACAAAAGGCGAAGACAAAGACTAAACCATTTTATAAACACATAATATAATAGATTTTAATTTAGATGTAGACGAAAATATTTTTTCTGATAAAATTATTTTATGCATCTATATAAATAAAGGAGCCAAACATGATTACACCAAGTGAAGCAGTTATCTACAGTGGTGGTGCTGCTGGAACTGAACAGTTTTTTGGAGCACAAGCCGAAGCATATGGCCTACAAGAAGTGAATTTTACTTTTGAAGGGCATATGAGCGAAAGAAATAGAGGCATGCGTTTTTTAACAAATGAAGAGCTTACCATGAAAGACGTAAGTATCACATATATTGAAAAAATCATGGATAGAGACTATTCAAGAGCTCCTCTTTTTAGAAAGGTTTTACAATCAATTTGCTGGCAAAT
>CAYJHN010000260.1:0-298 GCA_964369985.1 uncultured Desulfovibrionaceae bacterium
CAGCCTTTAGCAAGAATAATTTCTTCACAAAAACTACTGCAAACTTTGGCTTGAGCCATAATGACGCAAATACAAGCAGTGGTGACGAAAGCTATAATTCATTCTCATTGTCTGTATTCAATAAAACAGGTATGACTTTTGAAAGTGAAAGCGGATTTATTGCTCTTGAACCATCTCTCACACTTGGTTATTCTTATATCAGCAATTCTGATTACACGAATGTTTCTAAAGTGGCTATAGAATCAGATGCTTGGCATGTGCTTACTCTCAATCCTGAAATTAAAGCTATACTTAACTT
>CAYJHN010000260.1:328-2550 GCA_964369985.1 uncultured Desulfovibrionaceae bacterium
CAAATGAAATACAATTACCAGAACTTGCAGCAGATCAATATGCTGAATTCAAACTTGGCTTTGATGCAAACATATCATCAAACTTCAATACTTATGCTGAAGTAAAAGCAACAGCTGGCGATAGAGAAAGTGTTTCAGGTCAAATAGGATTTAAATATACTTTCTAAGAAGTTTAATTGAAAATTAATACTTCTAAAGGCTAAATAAAATAAAAAAGACCTCTATTCTAAAATAGAGGTCTTTTTTTATACTTTTTTTGCCCTTACACTTTCATGTCTAAAACAGTGCCAAGGACTTGATCTGCAGTTTGTATTGTCTGCACATTTGCTTGATAGCCATTTTCGTAATTTATTAAATCTGTCATTTCTTTTGCGTAGTCGGCCGCTTCTTCTTGCATTTGAACTTTTGCCTGCACTTGCATATTTTGATCTTGACTTATACTTGTGCTTTGAGAAGTAGAGGAAGTTGGGTTATAAAGATTATTTGCAAGCGTATTTATTCCTGTAGAAAAAGCTGAAAGAGCAGATGTAGAGCTAGAATCAATCATAATAAATCTCCTATGACTTCTTAATTAAATAATGTCTCTTACTGAGCTTGTCAAGTTTAGATATTTTGCTAGTGATAATAGAAGCTTACTTTGAAATATAAAAATCTTGAAAATATTTGTTTTTAAGCAAAAAAAAGCCGCCTAAAAAAAGGCGGCTATTGGCTCATTTACTAATAGATTAACTAGTTCTCCAACTAAAGAATATATAAGGAAAATTACCAAAATATCTTTTATTATAAATATAAAGACTCCACTTTATAGCGACAATAAAGATAAAATTTTAGTATTTCAGCCCCATAGCGAAGTATGGAACTGAAATACTTGCTTATTGAATTATTTATCCGATAAGTGATGCAGCTAATTGCGGCATTTGGTTTGCTTGAGCAAGCATTGAAACAGCAGATTGTGTAAGAATTTGGTTTCTTACGAATGTTGTCATTTCAGTTGCTACGTCAACGTCACGGATACGAGATTCTGCAGCTGTAAGGTTTTCAGCTTGAATTTCTAAGTTAGAAATTGTGTTTTCTAAACGGTTTTGAGTTGCACCAAGGTGAGCACGGATAGTATCTTTTGATACGATAGCTGCGTTTACAGCATCTAATGCTTTTTGTGCGTTTTCTTGAGTAGAAATGTTGTGCCCATCATCTAAGTTTGATTGGTTACCAAGTCCAAGAGCAGAAGCTGTTACGCAACCAATTTGGATATAGTAGTAATCTTCAGCACTGTTGTTGCTTGGTCCAAAGTGAACTTTGAGTTTACCAAGTGATGTTGTGCCTGAACCATCGTGAGTTGCACCAGAAAGGTTACCATTTAAGAGTTTTGTGTTGTTGAACTCAGTTGCGTTTGCGATACGAGTGATTTCTGATGCCATTTGTTGGTATTCTGAATCGATGATAGCACGTTGAGTTGCATCATAAGTACCAGTTGCAGCTTGTTCAGCTAATTCTTTCATACGTATAAGCTTTTCATCTATAACGCCCATCGCGCCGTCAGCTGTTTGGATAAGAGAAATAGCGTCGTTAGCGTTACGAATACCTTGTTGATATGACTTGATATCAGCACGCATAAGTTCTGAAATTGCAAGACCCGCAGCATCGTCAGCTGCTGAGTTGATACGCATACCTGATGAAAGTTTCTTGATTGAGCTTTCGAGTTCTGAGTAATGGTTTGATAATAAACGAGAAGTACTATTAGCCATTAAGTTATTATTGATTACCATTGACATGATGAATTCCTCCATGAATTTCTATCATAAAATTTGTATGAATGCGAACACTACTTCCATGTAGTGATTTTTCATTCTTGTTAACTTGCTTATCGGTAGCTCTTTTTTTATTAATAGGCTTTTTTGAAAAAAATATTTGTTTCTTATAAAATATTACTTTTTTTAGTGATAACATTCATAATAGTATGTATTTTTTAAAGCTTTTATAAAAAAACTTCCTAGCATGCTAATAGTATCGGCATAAAGAAAATTAAAATTAGGGTAGAATTGAGATTATTTAAATGTTTTTCCATGATTGTCACAGAATTGTAAAATTATTGAGCTTGACAAAGGGAGCTATACTTATTTAAGGTAATTAACAATAAATAAAACTTGTAATAAATATGAGGTAAAATATATGTCAAAAGTATTGATAATAGGCGCTGGTGGCGTGAGTAATGTGGTTGTGCA
>CAYJHN010000261.1:0-2548 GCA_964369985.1 uncultured Desulfovibrionaceae bacterium
ACCATAGCTGAAAAACGAATTCTTTCAGCATAAGCACCTGAAATAAGTGCTATTGTTAAAACAGCAAACATACATTGAAATAACATAAATAATAAATGGGGAATATTATCAACAGGCCCACCTTCTAAGCCAACCCCTTCAAGCATAAAGAAGGAAAGATCGCCAATAAGCCCCATTTTATCAGGTCCAAAAGCAAGCGAATAACCTGCTATAGCCCAAAGTATTGGAATTAATCCCATCAAAACAAATGAATGCATTGATGTAGACAAAACGTTTTTCGCTCTAACCAAACCACCATAAAATAGAGCAAGAGCCGGTGTCATGAGCATTACCATAGCTGAACAAATCAGCATAAATGAAATATCCGCAAAATTCATAAGCATAGTCCTTTTATAAAAAAATATATTATACTTACTCTAAAGCAATGAACGTGCCAAAACAAAAAATCACAATAAATCAAATACTTAGAAAACTTGCCTTAGAAACACTTTCATTTAATCTAACAAAATGGTCTTTTATTTTATTACTTTAGTAGTGAAAAAAGACTAAAAAAACTATAATATCTTGAATTTATTACAAAAAATCAACAGAGAACCTTTATTACAAATAAGTAGAAATAAGCTTATAGTAGGAAGATAGAGATTTTACAAATAAGTATTTTTTAAAAGAAAAAACTCTAGCTATATAACTAGAGTTTTAATTTTTTGTTAAGAATATGATAAAGACATAGGAAAAACAGATAGAAAAACTATAATTTTATTTGATTTTTTCAACAGGCCTTCTATCGTCAATTTCTGGATAGAATTCAGGATCGTCTTTGAATTCTTTTTTTACAAAAAGAATACAATAACATGCACCAAATTCATTCACATCATCTTCACAATATTCGCAAGGGCAGATAATGTCTTTATCGTCTTCAGGATTACCGTTTGCAAGCCTACAAGGACAAGCAAGGTGACCATATCTTTCGTTATTTGCAAGCAAGCTGTCAATAGTGTCTAGTCTGTGCGTTTCGTCAGCATGAAGATAATAACCCTTTGTTTCTTCATAGCTTTTAAAAGTATCAATGAGTTCTTTCTGGGTCATTTTTAAGAGCCTCTCTTAGTAAATGTTCACGGAAACCAACTACTGTTGTGCCCGAAGGCGTAATGAAGGTAGGAAATGAGCCACGTTCGTTAAAAGTCTTTAACTGCTCCATAATGCTCTTTCTAATATCACCTTCAAAAAGGTCAACATGTATAAGTTTGTAATCTATATGATTTTCTTTTAAAAATCGCTGAGTACGAATGCAGTGTTGGCATGTCACAAGAGCATAGAGCACCGGTTTACCAAGCGAAGTTGGGTTCATTGCGATGTTATATGTTTCTAGAAGATTTTCAGGAATAGTTGATAAATCTACAGTCAATTCTTCCTTAATATCAGCCTTTTTGGTAGTGGTTTTGTTTGTTTTTGTAAGCTTATAGAGAATAAATCCTAAAACTAACAGCACACTAACAATAATAATCATAGTGTTGAGTTGCACTTTTTTCTCCATAAAATCCACAAGAAGTGGTTGTTATACATAAATATTGTATGAATAATAAAAGACAAATAATAATTATTCCATAGTCTATTTGTATTATCTGAGAAAAAATAAACAAAGCTAAACTATGGAACAACTATATTTTTCAATTATTCAGGTACGCAATCCATGTCAAGATCATTTGGAACAACCATAACTGGGATACGAGTTTTACCAATCATCGCTTGTGAAGTTCTGTGACTAATAAAACCAAAAAGACCCTTAGTTGACATGCTACCAACTACGATAAGTTCAGCACAGTATTTGTCAGCTAAAGCAAGTAAATCATCATCAGCTTTACCAATTGTTACAACTGGTTCAGCATCAATGCCAGGGAAATTTTCTGCAATAAAGTTTTTTAAATGTTCTTTAGCATTTTTTTCGGTTTCTTCATAGAAGTTATCGCCTACAACTGAACTTCCAGCGAACATACGAACAGAATCTAAGGCAGGAAGTGAATGAACAACATACACTTTTGCATTGCTTAATTTAGCAAGCTCGCGTGTGTAGTAAACAAGATCATCGCTACGTTCTATAAGGTTTATTGAACAAACAATAGTTTTAAAAACTGACATAGAAGTCTCCTTTAAATTTAATCTGTTATGTGGATAAATGTACAATACAAATATTTTAGGAAAATTGCAAGTATTTAAAAGAGTTTAAAAAGCTTGTTAAAAATATAACAAAGAGAATGAGATTGAAATTTTTCCTGAAAATCTAAGAAAAAAACTATCACATTTTATGAAATTTCAGCAAATTAGAGATTTTTATAAAAAAAATAAACTTCACAAATAATTAAAAATGCATTATATAGAATAAAGAAATTCTCTATACAAAAATAAGAACACTACATCAAAAACCTTAGATAAAAAACAATCTATTCTAAATATCACATAAATCAAATTAGTTATGCAAAAACCAGAATCAAAAGACCTCCCTATATCACCTGGTGTTTAGCAATATAAAGACAAAATTAATAAGATTTTT
>CAYJHN010000262.1:0-2519 GCA_964369985.1 uncultured Desulfovibrionaceae bacterium
TTCCGTTTTAAAATGGGACTTTTGTAAATTAATTAGTTATACTTACAAACAAAGTCCAAGAAACATCTTCACTTCGTTCAGATGTCGTAGAATAGCTATTTAGATAAAAACAGAAACACCATGTGAACGTAGTGAACATGGGAGCAAATATATAGTACGCAGAGAGAGTTATATAAAAGACGTACCTTTAAATTTTAAAGCGGAAAAGTATTTATGAGCCTAGCTCATACAACTTTTCCGCAAACAAAAAATAAAAATACTCTTCTTTAGCCAGAACATATCGCTTATACGCTCACTATTCGGGTTTCCAAAGGGGCTAAGCTCCTTTGGTCGCCAAAGGCATTAAAAAAATACAAAAGCTATTAAATCAAAAATCTCATTGTCATCATACCGCAAAAAGCATTGAATATACTTATAATAAAAAGCGGTAAATAATGTTTTGTATTGATTCCCATAACAGCCAAGATTCTACCCATATATTGAAGCTGTGCACCCATAAGGAAGATACCTGGTAATAAAATAGCTATATGCGTGCTATTTAAAAGCCCCTCTGTGTAGAGGGCGGCAGCAATGCCAACACCAGCCACAGCAGAAAACCATGTAGTGAGTATAACAGTCATTGCATCGCCAGGCAGATTGAAAATAGCCATAGCAGGCGCACAAAAATCAGTGATATATTCAAGCACGTTTAAAACTGTGAGAAAATGGATAAGAGCAAATGCCATAACGACATTAGGCAAAAGGTAGTTTGTAGCCATAATCCAACCTTTACGCAAACCATCGACAAAGATATCCATCACACTTTTGTTTGTTTTTTCTACACTCATCTTATATTCCTTTTTTTAGAGCTGTTTTGATATAGATTCTCATCACATTCACACCTACAACCTTATAAATAAGAATAATAGAAAGAGGAAAGAGAATAGAAATATTGAGAAAGGAAAAAACAGCCATACCCGTAGTGAGGTAGTTTACAATAGCAGCCCCCGCAGAAAACTGAAATGCAGCACAAATCAAACGCTCTTCTTCTGTGATGTAGCCATTTTCAAAAAGCTCTCTTGTCATGGCAGCACCAGCATCAGTACTTTGCATAGAGCTCACTAAAGTAAGTCCTACAATACCAGGCAAGCCCATAAATGGACGAAGAATAGGTGTGAGCAATTTTTGAGCTGCTTTTAACGCTCCAAAATGCGTTGCTACTTCAACAATACCAAGTGCTAACATAATTCCAGGAATAAGCGAAATAGAGAATAAAAAGCCCTGTTTTGCGCCATAGCCACCCTTACCAATAAAATTTCCACCTGAAATAGAGCCGAAATTTCCTATAAGTTCGCTGATGTTGAAAGCATCTGTCCAATTATCGTTATTTGAAAAAATGCCAGAAAAAAAGAGTATTGTCACAATAAGTGCAACATAGCCCTTGATAGAGGTTTTTTCTGGTAAATCCAGATTTTGTGAAGCATTGTTTTCCATACAACTTTCCTCATGTTTTAAGTTTTTAGTGTGTTAAAGTGTGTTCTTTAGCCATTTTCTTTGCATTATACCTATCAGGCTTACCAGAATCTGTAAATGGTAATTTTTCAAGTTGAATGTGTAATTTAGGGATATTGTATTTTGGGAGTATAGAGCACTTTTCTTTCCAATCGTCACAAACTTTATCTGTAAGCAAAACTAATTGTTCACCTAATTCTTCGTGCGGAAGAGCAGAAATCTGGAAATCTATATCTAAAACAGAAGAAAGTTTTTCTTCTACTTCTTCGATTTGAATCTTTATTCCACCACTATTTACCACATTATCTATTCGTCCAAGTATCTGAAAACTCTTATCTTCTAATAGTAAAGCTCTGTCATTTGTTGTCAAAATATCATCACAAACAAAGGGAGCGTGAATGACAAGTCTTTCGTCCTTAGTGAGTGAAAGTTCAACATCAGTAAAAGGGGTGAAGAAAGAACTTGCATCTTGGCCATTTAATTTTCTTAATGCTATATGCGAAAGGGTTTCAGTCATGCCATAGCTAAGCCATACATTATGTGGAAAAGAATTAAGCTCCTTTTCTAATTCAGGCATAACAGCCATACCGCCAAGCAAAAGATTTTTCACTTGTGCAAGCCTTTGCTTTTCCTCGCTATTTTTTATTGTAACAGCGGCTTGTTGTGGTGTCATCGCAACAAAGTCAAAAGCAATGTCAGTCACTTTAAATGGGTTTACAGAAGGACATACAAGGTAAAGATCTAATTGAGCAATCAAAGCCCTAACTACGACCATTTTTGAACCAATGAATTGTAAGGGCATACAGAGAAGAGCTTTATTACCTTCTGTTAAGCCAAGTGCAGAACATGTTCTTCTTGCACTTTGCATCATATAGTCTTTCTTTGCTCTTATAATTTTTGGCACACCAGTAGAACCTGACGAACGCACTTCAATATAGTCTTTTTCGTCAAACCATTCTTTCAAAAATTCATACAAATCAAGATGATGCTGTGTAAAATCAGCTCTATTTTTTAAATCTGTATGAAGT
>CAYJHN010000263.1:0-2516 GCA_964369985.1 uncultured Desulfovibrionaceae bacterium
CCCCACCACGGCTTTTCCACCCCCCCCCTCCCCCCCGTCAAAACCAAAATTCTCCGCTGGGCCCCGCGGAGACAAAAAAAAATAAAAAATAAAAGATACAACATTCCCTTGACACAGGCTTGCAATGAAGGGGCAGGCTTTTTTTCTTGACCTTTTGGCTAAAAAAGTACAAAGTACTTTCATCAAATGAACCAGAGGTGAAGACATGGCATTAAGCATAGGCATAGTTGGCTTGCCAAACGTTGGTAAATCCACACTTTTTAACGCATTAACAAAGGCTCAAAACGCACAAGCAGCGAACTATCCTTTTTGTACTATTGAACCAAATAAAGCGACTGTTCCAGTGCCTGATACAAGACTTATAAAACTTTCTCAACTTGCAAACTCGCAAAAACTTATTAATGCAACCGTTGATTTCATTGACATTGCTGGTTTAGTACGCGGTGCTTCTAAGGGTGAAGGACTTGGTAACCAATTTTTAGCTAATATACGTGAAACTTCTGCTATTTTAGAAGTTGTTCGCTGTTTTGATGATGAAAATATTGTTCATGTTGATGGTAAGGTTGATCCTGTAAGAGACGTTGAAACTATAGAAACAGAACTTATTTTGGCAGATATCCAGTCTGTAACAAAAAGACAAGAAAAACTTGCGCGTATGCGTACTGATAAAGAAGCACAAAAAGCCGCAGAACTCTGCAATGGGCTTTTAGATGTGCTTAATAATGGCAATCTTGCATCACAATTTGCATTGCCAGATAATGAATACTTCTTAGAGCAATGGCATGAAATGAGCCTTCTAACTGCAAAGCCATTTATTTATTGTGCTAATGTTGATGAAGATGGTCTTTCAACTTCAAGTGAATACTATAAAGCTTTGGAAACATTGGCAAAAGAACGTAATTGTCAAATTGTAAAAATTTGTGCTAGAGTTGAAGAAGAATTACAAACTTTAGACGAAGCTGACCAAGTAGAAATGCTTGAGTCTTATGGCATTACAGAAAGTGGTTTATTGTCTGTTATCCATACAGGTTATAAGACTTTAGGCCTTGCATCATACTTCACAGTTGGCCCAAAAGAGGCACATGCATGGACTTTTGAAATCGGTTTAAAAGCGCCACAATGTGCTGGTATTATTCACACTGATTTTGAGCGTGGTTTCATTAGAGCAGAAGTAATTGCTTATGATGATTATGTAAAACACGAAACAGAAGCAGCGTGCAGAGCAACTGGCACACTCAGAACTGAAGGTAAAGAGTATGTCGTTCAAGACGGCGATGTAGTGCATTTTCTTTTTAATGTTTAATACAATAAGAGAAAAGAATGATTAATAGAAGACAAAGCAAGAATATATATCCTTTTAATTTTTTGAATGGAATTTGTATTCTTGTATTGTCTTCTTTTTTATTGTCTTCTTGTACTTTAGTTAAAGAAACACTTGGGATTTCTGAAACAACAGACTTAGAAGATCCAGAATATAAAGAAAGCGAAGTCTTTTTTGTTGAGCAAAATTACTCAATTGATAAAATAGAACAGCCTTCTGCTCCTGAAGATTTGATTGCAAGTGATCAACTATCCTTATTTAAGCGAACAAGTATTGAATACGAATTTGTGTATACATTAGAAGATGAAAGTTTAAGACAGAAATTTGAACAAAATAATATACTTGCAGGGAATATAAATAAGGAAAATGAAGAGGAGCAAGTAAATACAATTAATGCTTTTGCTCTTGAAAAATTTGTAAAAGAGAATGAAGAAAATATTCTTACTTTTTTACAATCGCAAGGCTATTATTCTGCAAGTGTACATTCTGAAATAGATTATGATGTTTTTCCTGTGAATGTTGCAGTAGAAATTATTCCAAATAATGAATATAAAATAGTAAAAGCTGACATTACCTATACTAAAATTTTCAGACCCTACCAAAGGCTTTTAACAAAAGATGAAGAAGAAAATCTTACAGAAGCTGAAAAGGAAGAAAATCTAGCAAATATTGCTTTATTGAACAAAATAAAGAAGAATCTAGGTGAAGCTGTAGAAGAGGCAAGTCAAGTTCCGCCATTACCAAGGACTTTATTTGAATTTGGCCTTGAAAAAGATGCTTTTGCGCAAACTGAAGCTATTTTAGAAGCAGAAAAAAAAGTCTTGCCATGGTTTAGAAGGCATGGTTTTCCTTTTGCTGATATTGCTTTTACTCGCTATTTTGCTTTTCAAGATAAAAAAGAATTTGAAACTACTTTAAGAATAAATCCCAAAGATTTTGTTTTATTTGGTGATATAGTCTTAGAGGGTAGTCATGCTTTAAGTTTAGAATATATAAATAGAATAAAAACTTGGAAAAACGGCGAACGTTGGGACGAAAGCAAGGTAGATCAGCTAAAAAACGATTTGTTTTCTTTAGGTATTTTTTCTCATGTTTCTATAGTTCCTGTGAAAACAAGCTATGTTCAAGGTAGAGCAAAACAAACAAGAGAAGAGCGTGAACAAAGAATCTTTAATGAAGCTGATGAATATATAGT
>CAYJHN010000264.1:0-2035 GCA_964369985.1 uncultured Desulfovibrionaceae bacterium
AAATACTGTATGGAAAATTGCACAGAAGACCTTGCTTTATTTGACCAATTTGTTTCAAAAGGACTTCTTGATTCTTTAAAAAATATCATTGAAAGCCCATTTCATAAAATCCCATACAATGACGCAGTTGACATTTTATTAGCCTCTAAAAAAGACTTTGAATATAAAGTAGTTAAAGGCCAAGACTTACAAACTGAACACGAAAGATTTTTAACCGAAGAATATTTCAAAGGTCCTGTGAGCGTGTATAATTATCCTAAAGATATCAAGGCTTTTTATATGCGTATGAACGACGATAATCAAACAGTAGCAGCAATGGATTTGCTTGTGCCGCGTATTGGTGAGCTTATTGGTGGTTCTCAGCGTGAAGAAAGACTAGATATGCTTGAAAAACGCATTATAGAACTAGGCCAAGATCCTAAAGATTACTGGTGGTATCTTGATCTTCGTCGTTTTGGAACTGCCCCGCATGCAGGCTTTGGCATGGGCTTTGAGCGTATGCTTATGCTTCTCACTGGAATTAGCAATATCCGCGACGTTATCCCATTCCCTCGTACACCTGACAATTTAGAGTTTTAGTACTGTCTCCAAAAAATAAAATAAGAGAAAATTATGTTTGGATTTTTGAAAAAAACTAAGACGAACTCTAAAAAACTCACATACGAAAAAGTTATTATTGTAGGTGCTGGCGAAGTTGGCTACCACCTAGCAAAAAGGCTTTCACGTGATGAGAGGGACATTGTTGTCATTGATAAAAATCAGCTTAAACTTGAAAGCATCCAAAATAGCCTTGATGTACAAACTGTGCTTGGTTCTGGCAGCAATCCACAACTACTTGAAAATGCAGGTATTTTATCAGCTGACATATGTATAGCAGCAACAAATAACGATGAAACAAATATTCTTATTTCTACTTATGCGGCTGTTTTAAATCCCAAAATTAAAAGACTAGCTAGACTTAGAGATCAAGATTTTATAAAACATCTTGATAGTTTGGCTGAAAACGGTATAGGCATTGACCTTGCAGTTAACCCTGAATACGAAGTAGTAAGAACAATCGACAGATTACTTTCTTTACCGCAAGCACTTGATTATGCAGAATTTGCACAAGGCAATGTGCGTATGGTTTGTTACAAAATCGAAGAAGGAAGTTTTATAGGTCATCAACTTATTGAATTTAAAACACTTGTTGGGACTAACGAAATTCTTGTTGCTGCAATCCGTAGAAATGGCACTCTTTTCATTCCTTTTGGTGAAGACACTATAGAAAAAGACGATATTGTTTATTTTATTTACAAAAGTTCGCAACAAAAGTTTTTACTTACTTTTTTAAATAAAACAAATGCTGTTTTTTCTTCTGCTTGTATTGTTGGTGGTGGAAACATTGGTTTTTACCTAGCAAAACTCTTTGAAGACAAGGGAATACATGTAAAACTCATTGAATCAGATCCAGAAAGAGGTGAGTTTTTAGCTGGTGAATTAAAATCTACTCTTGTCTTACTTGGCGATGCACGAGAAAAAGAGCTTTTAAACTCTGAATCTATTGGAAAAATGGACGTTTTTGTAGCTGTTACTGGCGATGAAGAAACAAATATCCTCACCTGTTTGCTTGCAAAATCAATTGGTGCGCGTGATACTATAGCAAAAGTAAATAAAGTCAGTTATGTTTCACTTTTATCAAATATTGGTATTGATCATAACGTAAGTCCGCGAATTGCTGCTGTTAATTCTTTTTCTAACTATATACGCGAAGGCAAGGTACTTACTTCTGTAAGTATTGGATCTGACGAAGCAGAAATAATCGAAGTTGCTTTTTCTGAAGATTCACCATACATAAATAAAGCAATTAAGGATTTAAAACTTCCTAAAGGATTGATATTAGTAAGCATTCTACGAAAAGGCATTGTTATTATTCCGCAAGGTGACACTGTTTTATATAAAGAAGATCATATCATACTTTTAGGAACGCAGGTTGCTATTGGCCTTCTTGATATTAAATAAGGAGTTTAAAGTAAGAGAATAATTTTTTTATTTT
>CAYJHN010000264.1:2045-2481 GCA_964369985.1 uncultured Desulfovibrionaceae bacterium
GAAAAAAAAGAATTACTTGAAAGGCAAAAAATTGATAAAGTAACTACACAGCTTACTAAAAACCTTCAGGAAACTCTTGCTAGTTCTTTTTGTGGCAAAACGCCATCACTTGGCGAGCTTGTACAAGAAAGTGAATTTTACAAGAGCATAGCCGAAAATATCAGATCTGGTGTTAAAAATATCTATAACGATATTGCCAGCACTCATAGCATGTATGCTGAATTTGACAAAGACCAAGCGGAACAGCTCTTTTCTGAAACTTCTGCTCAGCTAAATGCTGTTATTGAATTTACAGAGCAAGCAACAAATTCTATCATGCAACATATTGAAAGACATTTAGAATATTCTGACACAGTCATGGAATATTTGAAAGATTCAAATATCAGCCAAGATCAAGTTGAAGAAATGCGTAATTATAATAATCAATCCATTTGTT
>CAYJHN010000265.1:0-2413 GCA_964369985.1 uncultured Desulfovibrionaceae bacterium
TTACAGGCGGCGTTGTTGCAAGCGAAGATATCGGCATCAAATTAGAAAACCTTACTTTAGCAGAACTTGGTTCAGCAAAACGTATTGTTATCGACAAAGATAACACAACTATTGTTGATGGTTCAGGCAAAGCTGAAAACATCAAAGCTCGTGTAAAACAAATTCGTGCACAATTAGAAGAAAGTTCATCTGATTATGACCGTGAAAAATTACAAGAACGTCTTGCTAAATTAGTTGGCGGTGTTGCAGTTATTAATGTTGGTGCTGCTACTGAAACTGAAATGAAAGAAAAGAAAGACCGCGTTGAAGATGCGTTAAACGCAACTCGTGCTGCTGTTGAAGAAGGTATCGTTCCTGGTGGTGGTACTGCTTTAATCCGTGCTTCTATTGTTCTTGATACTGTAACTCCATCTGATGATGACGAATTAGCTGGCTTAAACATCATCCGTCGTGCTATCGAAGAACCTATTCGTCAAATCTCACAAAATGCTGGTTTTGAAGGCTCTATCGTTGTAGAAAAAGTACGCGAAGGCAAAGACGGCTTTGGATTCAATGCTTCAACAGGCGTTTACGAAGATCTTATCGCTGTTGGCGTTATCGATCCTAAGAAAGTAACTCGTATTGCTTTACAAAATGCTGCTTCAGTTGCTTCATTACTTCTTACAACTGAATGTGCTATTTGCGAAAAACCTAAATCTGAACCACCTTTAAATATGCCTATGCCTTCTGATATGGGCGGTATGGGCGGAATGGGTGGCATGTACTAAAAATTTTATTTGTTTTTGTTTTTTTGGCGTTAGAATTTTTTTTGCTCAAGTCGAGTAGCAGCTTTCTACACTCCTCTCGCAAAAAAAATTCCGCCTAAAAAAAGCTTAAAAACAAATCAAATTTCCACATCGCTCACATAAGTTTGTATAAATTTAAGTCCTAGTCATTTTATTATGCCTAGGACTTTTTATATTAAAGGAATAGACTCCTACGTCGCTACGCTCCTCTGAGTGACCATAAATATATGTTTAACTTACTAAAATAACGATAAACTATATATATTTTTCGTCACTCAGAGGAGGGCAAAACCCGACGTAGGAGGCTAGTCCTTTAAATATTTAATACTATTAAACTAAACTTTTCTGGATTCTCACGTCGGGCTTTGCCCTCCTCAGAATGACGCACGGTGAGAAGGGAATCTCGTGTGTTTACCCTAAACATCGTATAAGAGTAAGTCATTCTGAGCGAGTTTTTTCTAAAAAAACGAAGCGTGAGAATCCATGCCTTTTTAATTCTTTAACAATGAAAAGTGAACTGCACTCGCTAAAGCCTTTGTTCACTGTGTTCACTTTAATATGTACACTTCCATCGTAGACTAATTTTTTGATGTATTTTATTCGAGAACGCGAAAGGCGAATTTTTTTGCGAGTGGAGTGTAGATAGACCTACATGACTTTTAAACTATTTGTTTTGGCACGCTGTGCACAAAACCTCGTTTGCAAGAAACGTTGTTCTTGCTGCACTCGCTAAAGCCTTTGTTCACTGCGTTCACATTATTCAAAAATAAAGTTTCGCAGACGATATAAAAATCGGCTTTTTTGCATTTTTGCAAAGTTTTGTCCGAAGATGAAAAATTTGACTTATTTTGCTTAATAACGCGAAAGGCGAATTTTTTTGCGAGTGGAGTGTAGATAGTCCTACATGACCGAGCAAAAAAATTCGCCTGACAAAGTTAGTGAGTAAAATAAATCAAATTTTTAGTTTTCTTTCCAGTCGCGTCGTACTTGGTTGACTACATCCTCGATAATTGAAAGCTGATCTTCTGGACATACAGCAATTAAAGGCGAACCAGCGTCAACAGGTTTGTTATCAAAGTATACAGCAAATATAATACCATTGATACCTGAATAGCTAAGTGCTGCTTCTCTTTTCATACGTGACATAATGAATAAATCCATGCCTTCTGAAACTGTAACAGCTCTACAGCCTGAAACTTTAACCTTTGTGTCTATATCTGGTTTGAAGTAGTAGGTTGCTCTTTCAGGTGCTTCAAAGAGATAGAGAGATTTTTTAAGTATGATATCAACAACTTCTCTTTTTGAAAGGAAGTGACGCACTGTAGCAAGCGTTGTTCCTGCTTCAACAAATTGCCCTTCGTATTGAGAGTATATTTTTGAAATAACACCTTTTTCAGTTGTTCTGATAGGCTGTGGGTTATTTTCTCTTGTGATGGTTGCGAGTGCAGTAGCTGGAATTTCTTTGAAAGTTCCATGAGTTGAAAGCACTTCATCGCCTTCTTTGATATCTTTGAAAGTAATCACGCCAGTGTGTGGGCTTTTGATTTCCACTTCACGGTATGGCGCTGCTTTAATTTCTTCTAATAATTGTGATACATCAAACATAGTGTATACCTTATATAATTTGA
>CAYJHN010000266.1:0-2409 GCA_964369985.1 uncultured Desulfovibrionaceae bacterium
TTTCACCTACTTCGCCATCTTTCATAGTAATACCAGTATCAGGGTGGCAAATTTCAACATAACATTTATTGCTGATATGTAAGCCGCCTTTATGGAAACATTCGTAAGCAATACAGCCAACATCTGCAGTCCCATAACCTTGACGCATAATGATATCAAATTTCTTTTCTAATTGCGTACGCATTTTTTCTGAAAGTCTTTCAGAAGTAACAAATGCAACTTCTAAGAAAAGGTCTTTTCTAGGATTGATACCTTTTTCTTCTGCTTTTTGAGCAAGATACATTAAAAATGATGGTGTACCAACATAGCCTGTTACACGCAATTTTTGCATAATGTCAAGCTGAGTTGATGGGTCTGACGGGCCAGCTGGAATAACTGCACAACCAAGATTTCTAAGTGGTTCTTCAAACATAAGGCCAGCTGGTGCTAAGTGATAGTTAAATGTCACTTGCACAGGATCGCCTGATCTAAAGCCAACAGAATAGAAAGCTTCTGTGTATCCCCAGTAATCATCGCTTTTATCTTCTGGATCAAAGATTGGCCCAGGAGAAAGAAATACGTGACGAAGTTCGCCAATATCTTTTGTAAGCAAACCACCAAGACGCGGCCCCATAGATTGCAAGAAAATCAATTCTTTTTTCTTTAAAATTGGAATGTGCTTGATGTCTGACAGGGATTTAAATTTATCAACATTAAATTGTGCTCTGTCAAATCTTTTTTTCACATCTTCTGAATACCTATAGGCATAAGAAAGAAGATCTTTTAATTGAATAAGATTATACTGTTTACGTTCGCTTTCATCAAGCACTTCACGTCTACTGTATATGCCTTCTGTTCTGTCTTTACGGGTCATATTCCTGCTCCGGCTTCGATTTTTTATATATGTTAGAACATTTGAAAAAAAATTGCAAGTAGTTTTCTTTTTTTTGTATCTATAGACTGTCTACAAGCCACTTTTAGCAAGTGTTAAAATTTGATTTAATTATTATTGAGCTGAGGAAAATTCAAGCTCAAGCTCTTGTAATTCTTTGTTTGGTGGAGGAGGTAGAGAACCAAGCCTTGATAAGGCATTTAAAGCTGAAGCGTCAAAATCTGCTCTACCTGATGATCTCAAAACTTCTGTATTTACAATTTTTCCGTGAACATCAAGTAATACTTTTATGCTCGCACTATAGACTTCACGCGAATAAATTGGAATTGACCAGCTTTGCTGAACAATAAGCATAACCTGTCCAACATAGACATCATATATACCGCCACCGCCTGCACCACTACCCTCGCCTGCACCGCCGCCAATACCTTTTTGTTTGGCTAAGTCAGCAAGTAATGAAGATGCTGCTGAATTTTTCTTTTTGTCGGCTGCAGCTTTTGCGGCTGCAGCTTTTTTCGCCTTTTCTTCTGCTTCCTTCTTTGCTTTTGCTTCAGCTAAGGCTTTTTCTTCGGCTTTTTTCTTTTCTTCGGCTTCTGCCTTAGCTTTGGCTTCTGCTTCGGCTTCTGCCTTAGCTTTGGCTTCCGCTTCTGCCTTAGCTTTGGCTTCCGCTTCCGCTTTAGCCTTGGCTTCTGCCTCAGCTTTGGCTTTCGCTTCGGCTTCTGCTAATTTTTTCGCTTCTTCTTCAAGTTCTTTTAGTCTTTCTTGTGGAGGAAGGGGCAAAAGAGCTTCTTTTGGAATTTCAGGTTCATTTTCTGGTAGAGATTCAGGTGTTTGCGGAACTTCTTCTGCTTCTTCTAATTCTTCTAATTCGATAGCTTGTATTTCAGTAACTTCTTCTTCAACTACATGCGATTCAAGGCTTGGGTTTACTTGATCGTTGATGTTTGGTGCTGGTGCACCTAAAACAGAGGACGCAAGATTAATGCCGCCCATGTCTGCCATCACCAAGGAAACCTTGTAGCTTTCTTGTTCGAGATTTACAACCACACTTGCTGGCCAAAAAACTATTATAAAAAATAGTATGCAATGCATTGCAAGTGAAAGTATGAGTGAAGAAATTTTTTCCATATATGTAGATTAGTTATACTAAATTATAAGTCACGCAAGGCAACAATGCCAATATTGTCAATACCAGCTGCTTTTATTTCGCCCATCACTTGCACAACAAGTTCAAAGGCAACGGCTTTATCTGCCTGCAAATACACAGGTTTTTGCTTGTCTTCTACAAGGGCAGCAAGTCTTTGCATAAGTTCTTCAAAGGGAACTTGGTAGGTATCTATATAAATAACACCATCACTACGGATACTTATCACAAGATTTTGCGTATCAGTAGGTAAGGTTTGCACTTGTTTTGTTTGCGGTAAATCAATATCAATGCCCTCTTGCATCATTGGTGCTGTTACCATAAAGATAATCAAAAGCACAAGCATGACATCAACAAAAGGAGTGATATTTATTTCAGAAACAAATTGCCCTTT
>CAYJHN010000267.1:0-2409 GCA_964369985.1 uncultured Desulfovibrionaceae bacterium
TAGATAACGAACGAATCAGAATAAGGTCCTAGCATAAAGACTAAATATTGACTTTAGAACGAAATACATTTATATTTTCTTATTATTTTTTAGATATTCAAAACGCTGAAGGAAGTTGCTATGCAAATGACAGGCTGTCAAATTGTTATGGAAAGCCTTAAAAAAGAAAATGTTGACACCATTTTTGGCTATCCTGGTGGAGCTGTTTTAGATCTTTATCATGAGATCACAAATCACCCTGAAATCAATCACGTTCTTGTAAGACACGAGCAAGGTGCGGCACATGCTGCAGATGGCTATGCTAGAGCAAGTGGCAAGGTTGGTGTTTGTCTGGTGACTTCAGGTCCTGGTGCAACAAACACTGTTACAGGCATTGCAACAGCCTATAGTGATTCTATTCCTATGGTTGTGCTTACTGGCCAAGTGCATACGCATCTTATTGGCAATGACGCCTTCCAAGAAGTTGATATTATTGGAATAACTCGTTCATGCACAAAGCATAACTATTTAGTAAAAGATATTAAAAAGCTTGCTCCAACCATTAAACAAGCTTTTCACCTCGCTAGAACTGGCCGTCCTGGCCCAGTCTTGATTGACTTACCTAAGGACGTTCTCAACAAATTATGTAAATTTGATTATCCTGATAGCGTTCAAATGCGTTCTTACAACCCAACTATTAAACCAAATCCACATCAAATTCGCAAAGCTTGTGATCTTTTAGTAAAGGCAAAAGCTCCTGTTATTTTAGCTGGTGGCGGTGCAATTATTGCGAATGCCCACGAAGAATTGAGAGATTTAGCAAAATCTCTTTCAATTCCAGTTACTTCAACTCTTATGGGCTTAGGTGCTTTTTCTGGTGATGATCCACTTTTCCTTGGTATGCTTGGCATGCATGGCACTTATGCAGCTAACCATGCTATTTCTAATGCTGATCTTATTATTGCAGTTGGAGCGCGTTTTGACGATCGTGTAACTGGTGCAGTTTCTACTTTTGCAAAGAAAGCAAAAATTGTTCATATCGACATTGACCCTACAAGCATAAGAAAAAATATTGAAGTAGATGTGCCTGTTGTGGGTGATTGCAAACACGCATTACAAGGTATTTTAGAAATAATCAAAGCAAAAGAAGCTAAAGAATTAGGCGATTATTCTTCATGGCGTGAAACAATTTCTGCTTGGGCAAAGAAGCACCCTCTTTCTTATAAAAAATGTAAAGAAGATTTGAAACCGCAAGAAGTTATTGAAGCAGTGCAAAAAATAACAGGCGGTAACGCAATTTTCACAACAGAAGTTGGGCAAAACCAAATGTGGGCAGCACAATTTCTTACAATAAAAGAACCTCGTACCTTCCTTACTTCTGGTGGACTTGGCACAATGGGCTATGGTCTTCCTGCTGCAATAGGTGCACAATGTGCTCATCCTGAAAAAACAGTTATTGACATTGCTGGCGATGGTTCAATTCAGATGAATATTCAAGAACTTATGACGGCAGTTGCCTCTAAGTTACCAGTAAAGATATTGATTTTAAACAATGCCTATCTTGGTATGGTTCGTCAGTGGCAAGAACTTTTTTACGATAAAAACTATTCTGCTACACCAATGACAGATCAGCCAAACTTCAAAATGCTTGCAGAAGCCTATGGAGCAGAAGGCTATAGAATCACTTCGCATGAAGAACTTCTTCCAACTCTTAAAAAAGCGCTTTTATCTCCTAACACAGCCGTTATTGATGTGCATGTATGCAGAGAGGAAAATGTAGCACCTATGGTGCCAGCTGGTGGATCAATTTCAGACATGATTCTTGTATAATACTTTTAATTTTTTTTCGTTTTTGCTAGCCGTGTTATAGTAAAAAATTATCTATAAACTTGATTTGATTACCCTTTTTTATAGTGAAAAACACAATTAAAAGATTAAATACAGAGAAAAAAGAAGCTTGACTTTCTCATTTTTCTCTATATAATGAACCGCTCATGAAAGGACTAAACAAGCATTCAAGCTTGATTATTACTTGGATATATTTCAAACTATTTTAAAAACTATTTTTAAGGAGTAGATATAATGGCAAACCATAAATCTGCAATAAAACGTCATAAGCAAAGTTTAAAACGTAACGAACGTAACCGTGCAGCTCGCACACGTATCAAAAATGTAGTTAAAGCTGTAAAAGCTGCTATTCTAGCAAACGATAAAGATGCTGCAAATGCTGCTCTTGCAAAAGCAACATCTACTCTTGACACTACTGCTAGCAAAGGTGTAATCCACTGGAAAAAAGCTGCTCGTAAAGTTTCAAGATTAACAAAAGCAGTTAACGAAATCGCATAAGTTATTCTTAAAGATTTTTAAAAGCACGGGAAAAATCTCGTGCTTTTTTGTTTAAAATTAAGTTAACTATATGCTTTCTCAGCT
>CAYJHN010000268.1:0-2388 GCA_964369985.1 uncultured Desulfovibrionaceae bacterium
AAAAAATATTTGTTCTTTATTTTCAATATCTTTGTTCTTTTTCGACTAAATAGTTCTTGCTTTGTTTCTGAATTTTTCTTATAATTTTATATACTTTTGCTACTTAGTAACAAAGTAACAAATATATTAAAAAACAACAGGATATTTAAAATGTTAATTACTTTTAATAAGAAAGATATAGCTGAAGGTTTGAGTAAAGCTATAGGTATTGTGCCTTTAAAATCTGGTTCTTCTTACTTACGTTCTTTATGGATTGAAGCTAAAGAAGATACTATAAGAATTATGGTAACTGATTCTACTACTGAATTTACTGGTACTTATAAGGCAAGCGTGCAAGCACCAGGTAATATTGGTGTTAATGCAAAAGCATTTGTTGAACTTATTAAAAAACTTCCTGACGGTGATATTACTTTAAATTACGACGATGAAAGTCGTATACTTCATGTTGAGCAAGGAAGACGTTCTTATAAACTTCCTACAGCTGATCCAACATGGTTTAAACCTCTTGATGTATTTCCAGAAGAAAATGCGATTCTTTGGTCAGGTGATTTCTTTCAAGAAGTTATTGATAAAACATATTTTTGTATTTCAGACGATGAAGCTAACGAACAATTAGCTTGTTTTTACATGTCAAAAACTTCTGATAATAATATAGATTGCTGTGGACTAAATGGTCATCAATTAGCTGTTACTTCATTTATGAATGATGAATTAGCAAATCTTTTGCCTGAAAAAGGTTTATTATTGCTAAAGAAGTATACTGCTGAACTACGCAAATGGTTAAATTCTCAAGAAATTTATATTAATATCACTGAAAATAAAGTTTTCGTGAAAGATGTAAATAATATTGAAACTCTTTCCTTTGTGCGTTCTGATTATACTTTCCCTAATCATCAAGCATTTTTAGATAGATTGAAATCTGGCGGTCTTTCTTTACTTACTTTAGACAGAAAAGAAATGCTCGACGCATTAGAACGTATACAAATATTTAACAGCGATGCTGAAAAATGCACATATTTTACTCTTGCTGAAAATGATTTACAACTTTCATCACAAGGACAAGAAACAGGTTCAGCAAAAGAACATATTGATGTAGAATATAATGGTTCTATTTCATCAATTGCTTTCCCTACTCGCTCTCTTATAGAAATATTAAATCACTATTCATCTGATAAAGTTACTTTCACTTTCACTGGCACTGAAACACCTTGTGGCCTTTCTGGCGAGCAAGACATTGATTATACAGTTATCATTATGCCAATGAAGATAAATTCTATCAATGTATATGATGAATAAAAATAATAAGTGAAGGTAGTGAACAAATGCTTTAGCGAAAGAGTGTTTTTCACATAAAATGCGATTGAGGTTTCGTACACATAGTGTCGAAACAAATAGTTTAAAGAATATACTTAGTTATTTAGCTAATATATATAAAGTAATTTTCAAGGATTTAAAATGTCAGATATTAAAAAAATGTATTCTAAGATAGTACAAGACGATTTTCCACAAGAATTAACAATTCAATTTGGAAATACACAATTAAAGTACAAAAAACGTACTTGGAATATTGATGATGAAGAGCGTGGTTTGAGATATGGTGAAAACCCTGATCAACCAGCTGCATTATTTGAATGTGTAGAAGGAAGTATTGAAATAGACGGTAAAGAATACAGAAAACCAAAAACAGGCATTATTTCCTCGCTTTCTGTTGAACAAATGTTACAAGCTGGTAAACACCCAGGTAAAACAAATCTTACTGATGTAGATAATGGAATAAATATATTACAATATCTTACAGCAAAACCAGCTGCAGTTATTTTAAAACACAATAATCCATCTGGTGCAGCATGGTCAAATATTTCATTATTTGATGCATTAAATAAAGCATATTATTGCGATAGAATAGCTGCTTTTGGTGGTGCTGTTGTTGTTAACCGCCCATTAGATGTTGAAAGTGCTGAATTTTTAGCTTCTTCTTATTTTGAAGTTGTTGCAGCACCTCATTTTGAAGATGGAGTTTTAGAAATTTTAGCAAAAAGAAAAAATCTCAGAATTTTAAAATTAGAACAATTAGCTGAATTAGAAAAATATTGCGGTATTCCATTCTTAGATATTAAATCACTTACAGACGGTGGTTTAGTTTTACAGCAATCATTTGTAAATAGAATTCGTTCTGTTGAAGATTTTGTTCCTGCATCAGGCTCTACAAAAGAAGGTTCTGAATCAGTAGCAAGAAAGCCAAGTAAACAAGAAGCAGAAGATTTACTTTTTGCATGGGCTGTTGAAGCTGGTGTTACATCAAATTCAGTTATTTTTGCACGTGAAGGCGCAACAGTAGCTATTGGAACTGGCGAACAAGATAGAGTAGGCTGTGACAGCCTACTCTAT
>CAYJHN010000269.1:0-2384 GCA_964369985.1 uncultured Desulfovibrionaceae bacterium
TTTCATAAATAAAAACATACACAGAACTAGCGAAGCTCTAGTTCAAAGTATAATCAACGAAACAAAACTTAAATTATCAACGAGAAAATCATCATTTTACAAAAATGAATTTTTACAGTAAACTACTTTCTATTAAAGCAATCAAACAAAATAAATAAACAAACAAGGTTAAACTATGAAAAAAATAATCCCTGCTGGAAAATACGGCATAGCTCACGAAGGTTACCCTCTTCTCACTTTCTTCTTTCTCACTACTCTTTCCTTTGCTCTACTTGAATGGGAGATTTTAACTCTTATCTCACTTGCGCTCTTCTTCTTTACTCTGCACTTCTTTAGAGATCCTGAAAGAGTAACACCACAAGAAGAAAATCTCGCTGTTTCACCAGCAGATGGCGAAGTTATAAGAATTAATCATAAAGAAGATCCAATTTCAGGCGAAAATAGACTGTGTATTTCTGTATTTATGAATGTTTTCTCAGTGCATGTTAATAGAGCTCCAGTAAGCGGAAGAATTTCAAAAATAAAATACTTCCCTGGCCTTTTCATTAATGCTGCCCACGATAAAGCAAGCACTGATAACGAAAGATGTGCCTACCAAATGATAGACAACAATAAAAATTCATGGACATTTGTACAAATATCTGGCTTAATTGCAAGAAGAATTGTCTGCAAAGTACAAGAGGGCGACGAGCTTGATAAAGGTTCACGCTTTGGTATGATTAGATTCGGCTCAAGAGTTGATATCTACTTACCAGAAAGCCATGAACCTGCTGTTTCTATTGGGCAAAAAGTATATGCAGCTGAAACTGTGCTCGCAAAACAAAAATAATATATTACTTTATATAATTAGGAACTTCTATGCACGAAAGCAACCAGCTCCAAAGTAATGACAAAAATCAAAACACACAAAATAACAAAACAAAGGATGAAGTAATTATTCCTTCCCAAAAAAAATTAGCTTTGAGAAAAAGAGCAATCTACGTTTTGCCAAATCTCTTTACTACTTCATCTATTTTCTTTGCTTTTTTTAGTATTATCCTTGCTTCTCAAGGTAGATTTACAGCAGCAGCTTACTGTATATTTGTGTCTGCATTTCTTGATGGAATTGACGGAAAAGTTGCCAGACTTACAGGCACTTCAAGTGAATTTGGCGTACAATACGATTCACTTGCTGACTTAGTAGCATTTGGAATGGCTCCTTCATTGCTCATATGGCATTGGTCGCTTTTAGACTTTGGCAGAGCGGGAGTAGGTGTTTCCTTTCTTTTCTTGACTTGTGCTGCTTTAAGACTAGCAAGATTCAATGTTTCTGCTGCTTTAGAGCCAAATGAAAAGAAATTTTTTATTGGCTTGCCTAGCCCTGCTGCTGGTTCTATTATTGCGTCATTTATTCTCTTTTCGCCCTATATGGTAGAAATCCCTTTTGTAAATACTTCAATCTTCCACTTAGGAATTTGTATGTTAACTGGCCTACTTATGGTGAGCCGAGTAAGATACTTTTCTTTCAAAGAATTTGACTTTGTTAAGAAACACCCATTACAATTTATTGTATTTGTGCTTGTTCTTTTTGTACTTATTTTCTCAGAACCTCGCCTTTTTCTCTTTCCTATTTTCTTTGTATATGTGCTTTCTGGAATTTTATACACCTATATATATGTTCCTATAACCAACAGAAGATTTAGAAAGTCTACATTTAATATTGATTGAGGTTAAAACGTGCTTTTTATACAAAAATTCGGAATATGGGCTCTTTTTTGCTTAGAAACTGTATGCCTTATTCCTAAAATTAACAGACTCTTTTTAAAGACTGTATCTCAAGTTTATACTATTGGTGCTCAATCGCTCTTTCTCATATTACTTATAAGTCTTTTCACTGGACTTGTTTTAGGATTGCAATCCTATTATGCTATGAGTGTTTTTGGTGCACAGGCTATGCTTGGTTCTTTACTTTCGCTCACTCTTATCAGAGAATTAGCTCCTACCTTAACTGCAATCATGCTTGCTGGCAGAGCTGGTTCTTCGATGACAGCAGAAATCGGAATCATGCGAATTTACGATCAAGTAGACGCGTTAGAAGTTATGGATATTAATCCACTAGGTTATTTAGTAACTCCACGTGTGCTCGCCTCAGCTATAGTTTTTCCTCTGCTTACGGCAATTTTTAACTGCCTTGGTATTTTTGGCGGTTATCTTTCAGCTTGCGTGCTTCTTTCACTAAACGAAGGAACATATTTTACAGGCATTGAATCTGCAGTAAAAATGAGTGATATTCAAGCCACATTTCTTAAAGCCTTTGTATTTGGCTTAATTGTAAGCCTTGTTTCATGCTATCAGGGTTATACTGTGCATGAAAGACGCGAAAGCAAAGGGCCTGAAGCAGTTGG
>CAYJHN010000270.1:0-2364 GCA_964369985.1 uncultured Desulfovibrionaceae bacterium
AGCTTTACAAGCACTTGAAAAAGCAAGTAACCCACTTATTATCGTTGGTTCTGAAGCTGGACAAGGCATGGGCGTGCTTCCATTTATGGCTGCTATTGCTTGTAATATGCTTGTTGGTAAAGACAGTGCTGGCTTATTAAAAGCTCTTCCATTCCCGAAAACTGCTTTTTCTGATAGTATGGCATACCCTACTATCTTACAAAGAAACTTTATTTCTTACAGTCAAAGCGTTGCAAAGGGCGAAGAAAAAGCACCAGCTCTTTTAATTATGCATCAAGCAAATCCTGTTTATGCTCTTCCAAAAAATGCACAAGTATCTGAACTTATAGAAAAAGCAGGTTTTGTAGTTTCTTTTGCTTCATTTATGAATGAAAGTGCTATGCAGTCTGACCTTATTCTACCACTTAGCCTTGGTTTTGAATCATTTGATGATGTATATACTCCTTATGGTTCTGCTTTTGTGAACTATGCTGTTGGTCAACCAGCTGCAAAACTCACATACGATACAAAATCAGCTGCAGACATCATGCTTGCATTAGCAGCTTCGCTTGAAATGGAATTCCCAATAGGCAATGCAGCAGAACTTTGTGCGTATAAAGCAGAAGCTCTTGGTGCAGACATGGATAGCCTTATTGAAGGTGAAGCATTTGTAAGCGACGAAACAGTTGCTGTTTACAATCTTTCATTCAGAGCACAGCTTCTTGCAAAAGGCATAAAGCAAGCAGACAATAATCTTTATGTTTGTGTAAACGCAATGCGTGGTATTGGTACAGCTGAAACAGGTATTCCTCCTTTTTCAACAAAGATAATGACAAATGACCAGCTTATCGGCAAATACATGGTTGCTCAGCTCAATAAAACAACAGCTGACAGTCTTGGGCTACAAGAAGGAAGTATGGTAAAATTGAGTAACGAAAGCGGCTCAATCACAGCAAAGGTTGTGTTATTTGAAGGTATTCAAAACAACGCAATACTTGTTCCATACGGTCTTGGTCATACTGCCTTTGATGATTTTAGTCAAAACAAAGGCGATAATGTTATTAACCTCACTTCTGTTGTTGCTGAACAAGGCACTGGCTTCCCAATGTGGTCACCAATGCAAGTAAAAGCGCAAAGGGTATAGGAGTTTATATGGCTGCTGTAACAGATTTAAAAATGAAATGGGGTATGGTGATTGACCTTGATAAATGTAGTGGCTGCGGCGCTTGCATGAACTCATGTCAGTCTGAAAACAACCTTGCTCCAGAAGTAGACGCAAGCAACAAATTACGTTCAATGACTTGGATGCTTGTATATAGATTGTCAAATGGTAAAAGCTTCCCAGAACATGAAGTGGCATACTTACCACGTCCATGTATGCAATGCGGAAAACCTTCTTGTGTTTCTGTTTGTCCAGTTATTGCAACAGACAAAAGAGAAGAAGGCGGCATTGTGAGCCAAGTTACACCACGTTGTATTGGTTGCCGTTATTGCATGGCATCATGCCCTTACCACGCTCGTTACTTCAACTGGTTTGATCCAAAATGGCAAGAAGATTTATCAAACACTCTCACACCTGATGTTTCAACTCGTCCACGTGGTGTTGTAGAAAAATGTTCTTTCTGTCATCAACGTTGGATGGCTGCTAAAGATAAAGCTATTGCTGAAGGCAGAAATCCAGACAAATTAGCAGAAGGCGATTACCAAACTTCATGCACACAGGCTTGCCCTAATGGTGCTATCACTTTTGGTGACTTATTAAATCCATCACATAAAGTATACGAACTTTCTCATTCTGAAAATGCTTTCAGATTATTAGAAAGATTAGGCACAGACCCACAAGTATACTATACTTCAAAACGTGAATGGGTTCGTCGTTTAGCTGATAACTATTTAGATGAAGAAAAAACAGGCGCTCCTTTACAAAAATTTGAAAATAAAGGTCATTAATAAAGAGGATTGATTATGCAAAACTATCATAAACCAATAGATGCTGCCTTGTTTCCAGAAGGCTGTGAGCGTTGTTCATTCTCTAAATTTACTTTATGGATGACTGCTCTTTTCGTGATTTTCTTATGGGGTGCTTATGCCGCTTTTGTTACACTTGCTAATGGCTTAGGTGTAACAGGACTTGACGACTATTTCGGATTTGGTCTTTGGATTACTTTCGACTTAGCTGTTATCGCACTTGGTGCTGGCGCATTCTTCACTTCATTACTTCGCTACATACTCAACATAGATGCCCTTAAAAACATTGTAAACCTTGCTGTTATTATTGGTTTCCTTTGTTATTCAGGTGCTATGCTTGTTTTAGTACTTGATATTGGCCAGCCAATTCGTGCTTGGTTTGGTTATTGGTATCCAAACGTACACTCCATGCTTACA
>CAYJHN010000271.1:0-2358 GCA_964369985.1 uncultured Desulfovibrionaceae bacterium
CCCAGCTTCAGTTGCTAAGAAGAGGTTGCGAGTAACCATTCTACCCTCTTCAGTTCTGTCCATGCCAGTATTTAACGAAGAAAATGGAACCTGACTACCAGCTCTTGAATTTAAAGTGCAAAGATTGTGAATCAAAGCTTCCATAGACTGATAAGTATCTTTTTCAGTTTTTTTGTAAGCAAAGTCAAAGGCCTTTAATATATCTATTTTTTCATTAGAATTTTGAGACTCTTTTTCAAATAAAGAAGTGATATATGCCTTTGCATCTGAATTGATTAAATGCGTATTTTCAACACGGTATTGTTCAATTTTTTCTTTAACATTTTTTATTAAAGAATCTGAATTACCAGCTGCTTCTAAATAAAGAAGAATATTTTTAGCATATGATTTTGCAACATATGGTGCAAGACTAAAATCTAAAGTAGGAATAGACTGACCGCCAAACATTTCGTTTTGGTTACTTTGTATAATAATACAAGCAAGTGTAGCAGCTGCATTAATAGTAGATGGGGAACGTAAAGCACCATGTCCAGTATTAAAGCCATTATCCAAAAGCTTACCTACGTCAATTTGTAAGCAGTTAATGGTTAAAGCATAAAATTCCATATCATGAATATGTATATATCCACTTTCATAGGCAGCAACGTGTTCAGGCTTAATCAGAAATTTTTTGTTAAAATCTTTTGCAATTTCACTGCCGTATTTAAGCATTGTGCCCATTGTTGAATTACCATCAATATTGGCATTTTCTCTTTTGATTTCGCAATCTTTACTTTCTGTAAAAGTCAATTCTTTCATAAGTTTCATTAAAGCAGTAGAAGAATCTCTTATGTCAGATCTCTTTTTTCTGTAGAGAATATAAGCCTTTGCAGTTTTTGCATGCTGATTTTCAATAAGAACTTTTTCAACAGCATCTTGCACATCTTCAATAGATACTGTGTAATAGTCAATGCCTTCTAGACTTTTTTCTAAGGTACCAATTTTATTTTCTAAAATAAAGTTTGATACATTTGCAGCTAATTGTATTGGTCTTTCTAAATCAATAATTTGCTTACTATCTATTGATGCAGCAGCCTTTAAAATAGCTTCTTGAATTTTACTTTCATCGTATTTTTGCTTTTGTCCATCTCTTTTTATAAGAGTTGAAATGACCTTATTATTAAGTTCTTTTTTAATAGCTTTTTTTTCTGTATGTTGCATATTTGAACCTTATTATATTTTTTTAAATAAAAAAAGAAGAGATAACTAATTTTTAAAAAGCATTTCTTCCCTTTTTTGATAGTATATTTTGTCTATTTCTATGTCAAGGTGATTTAAAAGTATGGTTAAATATTTAAATGATTTAATTATGCTTTTTTTTTATATTTTCTATAGATATTTTCTTTAAATATACTTGATTTTGAAATATACTAAATATAAAAAAAAAATAATTTTAATAATTATTGACTTTTTTATAAAGTAGAGAGCAAAAGCATGTACAAAAAAAATATAATGCTTATATATGTAGAAAGTGAGGTATCATATAAAGTATAGATAGTTTCAATTAATTATATTTATAAAAAGATTTTCTCTGTACAAATTCCTTGACAAAGAGATATTATTTTGATAAATAAAGCATATATCGAATCTATTTTTAAGAATTTCAGTATATTCAAATGTCGCAAACTTTTCTAGCATACTGTTTTTATTTAGATTTATTTTTGAGATTATTTTTATAATATTTATTGTTGACAATGGTTTATGCTTTTTGTTAAAAGCTCGTTTGTCTTAAAATTAAAATTGTTTATTAACAAAGGTGATTATCGTGAAATTTAAAAAGAACTTCCTTCCAATTTCTTTGTATTCTGCAATTACAGTTGCTGCATTATGCGTAACTGCACAAGCTGCACCAATGCAGAAGTTAGATGACTCCGCTTTTGGCGGCCCTAGTGCTGGCGTGAAACCTTCTATGAAAACAAGCACGCAAGAAAGCAGTGTTCCTGCTGCTATTGCTAGCGAACAGCCACGCTCATTAGAAGTTACAGAAAACACTCCTGAGCACTTAAATCCAACAAAAAATCCACTTATACAAATTGCGTCTCCAGCAACTCTTCCATTATCACAATTACATGAAGCTTCAGTTTATGATACAATGAATGGTGTTCTACTTTACTCACCATCATTGAAGTCAATTCGTGAAAACAGAACTTCATTACAATACGAAGTGGAAAAAGCTAAGTCAGGCTATTATCCAGCAGTGGATTTAAATGCAACTTTTGGCTATGGTTATCAAACTAACCTTTCAGAAAGAAATGCAAATTCTGGTAGAAGCCCTTCTGTAAGCTACGATCCTTCTGGTTCTGCTGGTGTTTCAGTAAC
>CAYJHN010000272.1:0-2353 GCA_964369985.1 uncultured Desulfovibrionaceae bacterium
TCTTCTTCTAATCCAAAACTAAACTATCCGCAACGGGAGTGCGAACATGCTGGACAAATATGACATCCTTCTTGGAAAACCATATCTTCGCCACATTCTGGGCAGGCTGGTTTTCCATCTAGTGATGAGCTTGAATCTACAGCTTTTCCTTGCCCTTTGAGATAACGTGTTTCTAAGACATAGGCAATTGCATCTGGCACTGATAATAGCATGCCTTTTTTCTGGAATACTGGATACTCACCGCCAATGCCTTTGATTTGTGACACAATAGATTTTACGTCAATGCCTGATCTCATTGCAAGTGATACAAGTCGGCCTATTGCTTCTGCTTTTGCTGTGACTGATCTACCTGATTTTCCGATAGTTGCAAATACTTCAAATGGGTTACCATTTTCATCTTCGTTAACTGTAAGATACATCATACCTAAACCAGTTTGAATTTTTTGTGTGAAACCGGTGAGATAATCTGGTCTATCACGT
The DNA here is from genome assembly GCA_964369985.1 of uncultured Desulfovibrionaceae bacterium. Taxonomy (GTDB): domain Bacteria; phylum Desulfobacterota; class Desulfovibrionia; order Desulfovibrionales; family Desulfovibrionaceae; genus CAYJAZ01. Next base: position 481 of record CAYJHN010000272.1, read on the forward strand.
ATGATAATCTGCCCTTGTGGATTTTGCTGTTCTTTGTATTTCTTTTCGGCATCGCCAGTGTAGAGAACTTGAATTTGCTTTGAACCATCACGATAAACTGTTACACCTTTACAACCAAGAGTGTAAGCAAGTTTGTAGATTTTATCAATATCTTCAACAGTTGCTGAATTGAGTAAGTTTACAGTTTTTGAAACGGCATTGTCTGTATATTTTTGGAAAGCAGCTTGCATTCTAAGATGTGCTTCAGCAGAAATATCCATAGCAGTAACATAGACTTCGCGCATTTTTTCAGGAATGATATCAATGCTTTGAATACTACCGTATTGTGTGAGCACTTCCATTATTTCAGGCGTGTGTAAATTATTGCTTTGCAATTCTTTTTCAAAATATGGGTTGATTTCTAATAATCTTTCGCCATCCATCACATTTTTAGCAAAGCAGAGAGCAAATAAAGGCTCAACACCTGATGAACAAGAGGCAAGAATTGAAAGAGTGCCAGTTGGTGCAATTGTTGTGATGGTTGCATTACGAATTGGTTCTTGTTTTTTGAAAATAGATTCTTTGAAAGCTGGGAATGCACCGCGTTCAGCAGCAAGCATTCTTGATGCTACACGGCCTTCATCTTGAATGAATTTCATAATTTTTTCTGCTAATTCAATACCTTCTTCACTTGCGTATGAAACATTGAGTAAGAAAAGTAAATCAGCAAAGCCCATTACACCTAAGCCAATTTTTCTGTTTGTACGAACTTTTTCTTTGATAAGTTCTAATGGATATACTGATGCGTCAATGACGTTATCAAGAAAACGTACTGAAAGATGTATAACTTTTTTAAATTCTTCCCAATCGATTTTTTCAATTGATTTGCCTTTAGACTTTGGTAGATAGAATTTTGCAAGATTGATTGAACCAAGATTACAAGCTTCATATGGAAGTAGGGGCTGTTCACCGCATGGATTTGTTGATTCCATTTCGCCTTGTGCCGGAGTTGGATTGTCTTTATTGATACGATCTAAAAAGATAATACCTGGATCGCCTGATTTCCATGCTTTATTTACAAGTATATCAAACACTTCTTTTGCATTTAATACACCTTTAATTTCATTTGTAGAAGGGTCGATTAAATCATAGTCTTCTGCTTTATCAACTTTTTGCATGAAATCTTCAGTAAGGCCAACTGAAAGGTTGAAGTTATTGAATTCACCATCAACTTCTTTTGCAGAAATAAATTCCATAATATCAGGGTGATCAATACGCAAAATGCCCATATTTGCACCACGTCGAGTACCACCTTGTTTGATTTGTTCTGTAGAAGTGTTGAAAATACGCAAGAATGAAAGTGGCCCAGAAGCAACACCGCCTGTTGTTCCTACAATTGAATCTTTTGAACGTATACGTGAAAATGAAAAACCAGTTCCGCCACCAGATTTATGAATCATTGCGGCATGCTTAACTGCATCAAATATTTCTTCTACTGAATCGCCTACTGGCAATACAAAACACGCTGCTAATTGGCCTAATCTTGTACCTGCATTCATAAGTGTTGGAGAATTTGGTAAAAACTTTGACTGTGCCATAAGCGTATAAAATTCTGTTGCTAAATCTTCAGCTTTGTATGGACTTTTTTCATACTTGCTTTCTTCTTGTGCAACTGTGCTTGCAACACGCCAGTACATTCCCTTTGCATCTTCTATAGAATTACCGTTCTCATCTTTTCTAAAATATCTTTTTTTAAGAACAACAACGGCATTATCAGGTAAATTTGGTTCCTCTAAATGTGTAGGCATTGTAAACATACAACTAACTCCTTGATATGTATATTTATTTATAATTAATTCGAAAAAAATATCTTGCTTATAAATAGATAGAATTA
>CAYJHN010000273.1:0-1512 GCA_964369985.1 uncultured Desulfovibrionaceae bacterium
GCAAGATTATGTATGACAATATTATCAGTGCCGTAGTAAGTATTAATCTCCTTGCTTGTATTGTCTAAAGTGATTGAATTATTTAAAAATTGCGATTCTAAGTGAAGATCATAGCCATTTAATGTATAAATGCCATTGTTTTCAAGCCAATCAGAAGAAAGAGATTTGATGGCAAAACTATAGTCTAAAATAATGCCAAATTTAGCAAGATCAGCATAAGAAGCAATAAGAGAAGCATCAGAGCCATAAAGATAGGATTCAAAACCTTGTATTGAAGAAATATCTGTGAGATCTTGTTTTGAAATCAAGATGTCGTTTTGTGAATCAGCTTTAATAGAGCCACTTATATAATTTTCTATATAAACAAAGTCATTAGAGTTTGAAGAACCTTTTTCAATTATAGAGCCACCATTAAAGTTTGTGATATAGATAGAGTCAGAACCTGAACTTGAATCAAGCTCGCCTCCATTGAAGTTTATGATAGAAATAGAATCGTCATAACCCGAGCCTGTGATACTACCATTTTGCAGTGTAATAATAGAAAGAGTATCATCGCCAGAAGTGTTTATAACTGTTCCTGTGAGAATATCAATATTAATACTGTCATCACCATAGCCAGTGTCGAGTATGCCTGTGAGAGTGCCTATCTTTATAGTATCTTCATCGCTTCCAGTATTAAGGCTTGAAGATAAAGTGCCTATAGTGACAGAATCGTTCCCATTATCAGTAGTTATTGTATGACTTGCCGTATTGTGTATAGAGATAAAGTCGTCTTTTACTCCAGTATTAATATCTGCTATTGTGTTTTCTAATTCAATATTTTGTTTAAGATTTTCTGATTCTAAATAAAGATTATAATTCTTATGTTTGTATATGCCCTTATCTTCAAGCCAATCAGAAGAAATATTGAGAAGAATATTATTACTATCAAGAACAATACCGTATTTTGAAATATCACTTAAAGATTTTATATTAAGAGCTTCATCACCATAGAGATAGTTTTCAACGTCTTTAATAGAGCTTACAGATGTAAGATCTTGTTTTGAAAAAAGAAAACTATTTGCACTTGCAAAATTTATATCACCACCAGAATAGTTATTTATAGAAAGAAAATTTGCATGTGCAATATAAATAGAACCATCATGCATATTGTCAATAAATATAGTGTCGTCGTAAGCAGTGTTTGTCAGCTGGCCATTATTAAAATTTGTAATATAATAAATGCTTTCACTACCATAGTTACTACTACTTCGTATTGTGCCAGCATTGAAATTTGTGACTGTGACAGTATCGTTTCCAGTATAATTATTTAAAGTACCGCCATTCATTGTGCTAATAAAAACTTTATCGTCGCCGTTAAAGCTATCTATTGTGCCATTAGTAAAGGTATTAATAGTTATAGTGTCATTTCCATTACTTGCATTAATAGAGCCAGTGCTAAGAGTATTTATATATATACTATCGTTATCATTACCCGTGTTTAGAGTGCCAGTGATAAAGTTTTGTATATTT
>CAYJHN010000273.1:1522-2348 GCA_964369985.1 uncultured Desulfovibrionaceae bacterium
TTCTGTGTTTATTGTGCCATTATTATAAGTGCTTATCTCAATATTATCACTACCAGCTCCTGCTTCTATATTTGTTGATTGTGCATTTGTGATATTAATACTGTCGTTATGATTGCCTGTATTTAGCATGTTATTAGAAGAATTATTTATAATAACAGTATCATCGTCGTCTAAAGTAGTGATATTGTGTGTGGCATTATTTGAAATATGTATATAATCGGCAAGGTTTCCGCCTATTATGTCTTGAGTGGTGTTTTGTGTTGATAAATCAGTATATTGTAATACTGGTTGCGTGCTTGAAAGTGTGAGATCTAGGCTGTTATGTGTGTAGATTGAGCCACTTTGTGTCCAATCAAGCGAAAGAAGAACATCAGTGGTAGTTATTGTAACACCATAATTGGCAAGAGCTTCTTTTGAAGTAAGAAGAGAAAGGTCGCTTCCATATAAAAAGCTTTCAAAGCCTTCTAATTCAATGCCTGCAAGATTTTCACCTACAATAATGTCGTGTCCAAGATCTCCTATGATTTTACCAGCAGTATAATTTTTAATGTAAACAAAATCATTATTAAATCCGGTGTTTATTTCACCGTTATTAAGATTATCCACAATAAAAGAATCATCGCCTACATCTAAAAGAGCTGTGCCATTATTAAAGTTTTGCACAATAAAAGAATCGTCACCTTCGCCACTTGAAAGAATGCCACTGTTAAATTGCGTGATATTAACTGTGTCATTACCTTCTAAGGTAGTGATATTAAAATTCGCTTGATTCGTGATATGTATAGTGTCGTCAAGGCTTGAAGTAGTGATATCCTTACTTGAATTT
>CAYJHN010000274.1:0-2342 GCA_964369985.1 uncultured Desulfovibrionaceae bacterium
AATGCTTTATAATGTAAAAGTTGATTTTCAACTAAATCCCATTGTCTGTATGGATTTGCATCTACATCTATCCATTCAGGGTGAGAAAATTCATTACCCATAAAATTCATATAGCCTTTGTCTGCAAGAGAAAAAGTGATGAGTTTCATGAGCTTTATGAGTGCAACACCCCGTGATACATTCCAATTTTCAGTAAGAAATGACATGTTTGAATACATATCATCGCCTATGATTCGCCAAATCATTGCGTCTTCACCGTTAATACTTTGATCATGACATTCAACATAAGAAAGAGTATTGTCATAAAGTCTGTGGTAGGAACATTCTGTCCACATTTTTGTGATTGAACTTTGCTCTTTTAATATATATTTATCCCAAAAATCAGGCACACCCATTGCAAAACGATAATCAAAACCAAGACCTGCTTGATTGGCACTAGAAGTTAATCCAGGAGCACCAGAAAATTCTTCTGCAATTGTAATTGCTTGTGGATTTATTTCATGTATGAGTGTGTTCGCTAATTGCAAATAAAGGATGCCTTCTTTATTACGTCTGTCTTCGTTGTTTTTACCATAGAAGCATGCCCTTACATGTGAAAAATCGTCTTGGAAACCTTCGTCATTATATATCATTGTGCCAACGGCATCAAAGCGAAAACCATCAATATTAAATTCTTCTTGCCAGTATCTGCAATTTGAAAGCAGAAAACGCCTTGCCATTTCATTTTTATAGTCAAAAAGAGCTGTTCCCCATTGGCTTAGCTTATCGCAAAAAAGATAGGATGAAGTGTCGTATCTTGCAATGCCTTCCTTGGTGTTAGAAGTAGCGTGCGAATGAACAATGTCTAAGAGCACGGCAATGCCAAGCTCATGTGCTTTATCAACTAATTCCTTAAATTCGTTTACTGTTCCAAATCTGTGACAAATAGCAAAGTATGACGAAACTTGATAGCCAAAAGATTTGTAAAGAGGGTGTTCGGCAATTCCCATAAGCTGAATTGTGTTGAAACCTGCTTTCTTAATTTTAGGTAATATTATATCTTTGAAATAATTATATGTACCATAAGAGTGCATGCTTTTATAATTAGATTTGTCTTGTGCAATTCCGACATGTGCTTCGTAGATAATTGGATTTTTGTGCGACACTTTTTCATGCTTAAATTTGTATGTAAATTCAGGATTCCAAAAACGAGCACACCATTCATCAGCGTTTAAAATATTTTGCTCAACCCAATTAGCAAAGGCTGGAATACGGGTATGCCTTTTATTGTCATTATAACTATAGACATGTAATTCATGATACATACCATGATAAAGGGCATTGTAGGGCAATTTGAGAGACCAATAGCCATTTTCTTCTTTTGTGTAGGCATATTCTTTAAAGTCGCCAAAACCATTTGTATTGAGCGAAAGAAAAAGAGCTTTTGCATTTGGAGCGTATTCGCGACATATATAGTATTTTTCTTCATTATCCAAAATAAGCTGTATGCCAAGTTCTTTATGTAGATTAGAATACTTATATAAAGAAGCATATGCAGAGTTTATACGCTTTTTTTCATCATCAAAATATTTTTGTTCTGATTTGAGAACAGAATAATAGTCTAGAAGTTCTATATCTTGCAATGGATTTATAGGGTAATTTAAATCTAAGGTATAGCTTTTGGAACAAAATACTTTATCGTCTAAGGTAGTGCACTTTGCTTGAAGGTATGCAAAATCAAGAGGGTATTTGTAGATGATATTTTTTGTTATGTGTTCACGCAGGCATGCAAAGATAAGAAAGGATTTTGCTTCTACTTTTTTTCCAAAAACTGTATTTTTGCTAAAATTAATATCAAGGTCAAAGGGAAAGGAAAGTTTATCTAATTGTTCTATATTTTGTTTTTCATCAAAAGAAATAAAGGAAAAATGAACAGAAGTAAGGGTACGTTTTATTATGCCATTATTTTTTATTACTATATATATAAACTCAACTTCTTCAGGCAATGTACTTTGATAGTATGAACCCTCAGCATAAATAATAGGGGAGTTTTTAAAATCTTCTGAAAGAGAGGTATATATATTAAGGCTTAGTTCACTATCATGTATATTGCTTTGTTGGAATAAATTCTCTTTCATTTTTATACCTGTCTTTGAAATTTGTGTATAAAGCATTTGAAATCTATATAAATTAATAGCAAGATTTCAAAATACAAGCAAGGAAAAATACTGTATCTAAGCCATTTAAAAAAAAATTTAAAAAAATGCAAAAAAGTTGTTGACATTTATCTGAAAACTATCTAAAACAGACTTCGTTGAGCGGGAGTAACTCAGCGGTAGAGTGTAACCTTGCCAAGGTTGAAG
>CAYJHN010000275.1:0-2332 GCA_964369985.1 uncultured Desulfovibrionaceae bacterium
CTTCAAAGTCAACATTTACATCTTGCTTGATTTCAACTTTACCAGAACTTTCTGTACCAACGCCATAAGACGACACTTTCATAAATTCAATTTCAAAATCAAGATCAATCTTGCGTAATAAATCAACAAAGAAAAAAGCCGCGCCCTTTAAAATACAAAGAGCAATAGGTTTTTTATAATCAGGTTTAACTAAATTTTCTTCAACTTTGTAAATTTGTGTAATTTCTTTTGCAATAGCATTTAATCTATTTTCAATTTCTTCAGCTGAAAAAAGAACCTTCATATTGTATTCTGACATAACTAACCTTTTTTATTTTATAAATTACTATTTCTTTATAAAACATAGAATAAAAATCAAAATAAAAAATCACTTTCAAAACAATTTCTTACAATACGATTTAACAGTACTTTTTTATTTTGATAATAATAAATACTTTATTAAGAAAAATCAAGAAAAAAAAGCCCAGTGAAACTATTTCAATTTACTCTCTTGAGAGGGGGAAAGCATGCTTTTGTGAACAAATGACAAGGTTTCCCCCTCTCAAACACTCATCCATCCATCCAAAAAACTTTTTATTAATTTAACATTTATGTGTAAACAAGCGAAAATTACGCTAATGTTATAACTTTTTCGCATAATATAAGTTTTTACTTAGAACATATGAAAGGGAATACATTAGTAAGCACAGGCAAACTTTATATTTTTTCTAAAATCCGGCAAATATCACTATTTTCTTGCTAAAACAGCCTGTTTCGTTCTTGTGAGAGCAAGTCTATTTTCTTCAACATCTTTTGTGATAACAGAACCAGCGCCAATAAGAACTTTATTTGCAAGTGTAACAGGCGCAACCAAGGCTGTGTTACTGCCTATAAAGCAATCATCACCTATTGTTGTTTTAAACTTATTCACACCATCGTAATTACAGGTAATTGTGCCTGCACCTACATTTGTGCGTTCACCTATTTCAGCATCACCTATATAGGTAAGATGATTAGCTTTTGCACCTTTTTTTACTAAAGCCTTCTTCACTTCAACAAAGTTACCTATATGCACATCTTCTTCTAATTCTGCTAATGGTCTAAGGCGTGCATAAGGTCCAATCTTACAATTTGACGCAACACTTGCCTTTTCTATGTGGCTATATGAATGTATAGTAACATCTTCAGCAATTTCTGCATTTTTTATATAACAATGAGATGAAATAGTTGTATATTTTCCTATTTTCGTTTTACCATAAATTTCAGTACAAGCAAAAATTTCAGCACCTGCTTCAATCTCAACATCTTTTGCGATTGTAATAGTTTCAGGATTGTGTAGTAAAACACCTTTTTCTAACAAATTATTATTTCTTTCTTTTCTCAAATATTCTTCTGAAAAGCTTAACTCTAATGGATTATTTGCACCTAAAAACCTAAAATCTTTACCATAATTATAGGCAAGCACTTTTTTATTTGCCTTTATACCTAGTCCAATTAAATCTGTAATATAGTATTCACCAGAGGCATTTTCATTATTGATTTTGGGTAAAAATTCTTCTGCAAAAACCCTTTTTATAATATAAAGTCCAGCATTTATTTCATTACTCGGCTTGCCATACTTTTCTTCGTCATAGTCTTTAGCTTCAACAATTGCGTGTACTGAAGAATCTGCATTTCGCACAACCCTTCCGTACTTAGCCACATCATCAACTTCAATAGTTGCAAATACTAAATCAGCCTTCTGCGAAAATGTATGATTTAAAATTTCCTCAATGCTTTCAGTAGCAACAAGAGGAACATCTCCATTAATAACAATAATATACTCTGCGTTTTTTTCTACAAAGTGCGGTAAAGCTGTAAGTAGGGCATGTCCTGTGCCAAGAAGTTCTGTTTGCACTATATGCATACACTCTGCTTCTTGAGAAATAGAACTAAGCTCTTCTTTTACAAGCTCTTTTTCATATCCAACAAGGGTGAAGATTCTTTGATCTATCACTTTATTCAAGCATGCATACACACACGAAAGCATAGAATCACCTAAAAGTGTTTGTAATACTTTAGGTTTTCTTGATGGCATACGCGTACCCTTGCCAGCGGCAAGAATAAGAGCATAACTTGTCTTGTATTGAGACTGAAACATATAAACTCCAAAATCCTAATTATATAACACTTGCAAGCCAAAATAAAATTGCACCAAATACAAATAAGGCAGTGGCAAGAGTTCTAAGCGTTTGATCAGAAACATTTGAAAGAGCTTCTAACATAGCTCTAATAGTTGATGGTGAGATAATCCATGGAATTGCTTCAATAATAAATGACAAACCAAAGGCTGCAAGAATCAAATTTAAAGATA
>CAYJHN010000276.1:0-2322 GCA_964369985.1 uncultured Desulfovibrionaceae bacterium
TTTTATTTGCGAAAAAGTTTTAAGCTTCGCTTAAATACTGTTTCGCTTTAAAATGTGTGAATAGTCTTATTTCAAGCCAAGCTACAAACAAAATCCAGATGCATGTTCACTACATTCACATTATTCACACTGAAAATCAAAAAGGGAAGCAACAGCTTCCCTTTTTTATAATTTTATTTCAAATAGCTTACTTTTTAATTTCAGTATACCATGCTGAAGATTTTTGTAATAAAGTATTTACTCTATTTGCAAGCATGAACGGATCTTGGATATAGCCGTCAAGTAATTGTGATGTTTCAAATAAAGTATGAATCATATCTGTAAGCATTGGATCGTCTGGATTTGATTTATAGATAGACATCATATTATGAATCAATGGATGATTTGGATTTATTTCAAATATCTTCTGCGGAATAGACTTATCGTTATTCATTGTGCGTATAAGCTTTTCAAGTGAAGAACTTGCGCCATCAGCTCCAACAAGCACTGCTGGGGCATTTGCTAAACGTGCAGAAGAACGTACGTCTTTAACCTGATTATTCAAAACAGCCTTAATCGCCGCAATAAGATTATCAAGTATTGGTTTTTCTTCATCTTTTAATTTTGTATTATTGTCATCACTGCTTGTTTCAGGAAAATCTTTTAAATCTTCTTCACTTGCAAATTCAATAGATTTGAAATTAAATTCTTTATACTCACGAATGCTTTCAAAAACAATCTCATCTATTGGTTCATAAAGGAATAAAACCTCGATTTCACGACGCTTAAAGGATTCGTAAAGTGGATGCAATTTACATGCTTCTCTGCTTTGTGCTTGGATAAACCAAATTGTTTTTTGCTTGTCTTCGTGTTTAGTTTTTGCATTTTCTATATAAGAATCTAAGCTCAATAAGCCCTTATCATCTTCATGCACTGATGAATTAAAACGCAACAATGGAACAAAAGAGTCTTTATTCAAATAGTCCATATAGCCTAATTTAAATAATTTATTATGTGTGTTCCAGATTTTTTCATAGGCTTCCTTATCGTCTTTTGCCACTCTTTCTAAATGCTTAAGCGCTTGCTTAGTCACTGTTTGTGAAATCTTTCTGATAATCACATTTTCTTGTAAGCTTTCACGAGAAATATTTAACGGCAAGTCTTCAGTGTCAACAACACCCTTCAAAAATGCAAGATAGTTTGGCACTAAGTCGTTATTATCTCTATTAATCAATATACGTTTTGCATATAAATCAAGGCCATACTGCTCTCTTTGTGCCAAAGCTAAATCTAATTCCATATTTGGAATAAAAACAAGCATATTAAACTGAATTGGCGAGTCTGTTGAGAAATGAATTGTGCCAAGCGGAGCTTCGTTATCATAAGTCAAGAAAGTATAAAATTCATTATACTGCTCTTTACTTAGGCTAGACTTTGGTTCACGCCAAATCGCAGGCGTAGTGTTAATCTGTTTATCCGCTAATTTAATTGGAAAAGGCAAGAAAGAAGAATGTTTACGGATAATATCTTCTAATTCATGCTCTTCTAAATAATGTAAAGCGTCATCTTTTAAGCTGATCTTGATATGTGTACCGCGTAAAGGTTTATCATCATTAGTGTATTCATCTAAAGTGAAAGTCCCCTCGCCATTTGAAGTCCAGATATATGCTTTTTTCTCATTGTCATCAGCATATGTTGAAATAACCTCAACATGATCTGAAACCATGAAAACAGAATAAAAACCAACACCAAATCTACCAATGATTTGCGAAGCATCAGAAGTAGTGCCGTCTTCTTTTTGTGCATTAAGTTCTTTCAAAAACTCTTCAGAACCAGATTTTGCTATTGTACCAAGATTCTCAATCATTTCAGATTGCTGCATGCCAATACCAGTATCTTTGATCACAAGTTTTTTATTGTCTTTATCAATTTCAATATTGATATCAAGTGCTAAATCAGAAGTAGCTAAGTCGCCACGATTCTGTAAAAAACGTACTTTATCCAAAGCGTCAGATGCGTTTGATAAAAGTTCGCGTAAAAAAATCTCTCTATTAGTATAAAGAGAATGAGTTAAAATATTCAGTACTTTGCGTACGTCAGAACGAAATTCATGTTGATTTGTTGACATTTTGTATCTCCATTGTATTATCTAATTGAAAAATAAAGCATAAGAAAAAACTGTCAAGATTTTTATTATTTTTTTGTTGTTTTTTTTCGAGAGGGGGAAACCATGCTTTTTTGAAAAAAAGCAAGGTTTCCCCCTCGCCCTCTAAAAGAGGGCTCTCCCCCTTCCTTTCAAAAAACTTTTTAATATACCGCTGTTAATTCATAAACAAATAAAAT
>CAYJHN010000277.1:0-2257 GCA_964369985.1 uncultured Desulfovibrionaceae bacterium
TTATACCTTTGTTCAAAACGTATGGCTCTTAAAATTCTTGTTGGATCTTCAACAAAGCTTAAAGTGTGTAACATACGCACTCTTTTTTTACGAATATCTTGTCTGCCGTTAAAAAAGTCCACAAGTAAACCATATTCTTTAGGGTTTAAGCGTATTGCCATTGCATTTATAGTGAAATCTCTTCTAAGTAAATCCATTTTTAAAGAAGAAATTTCAACAGTTGGCATTGCAGCAGGATATTCGTAATATTCAAGTCTTGCAGTAGCAATATCTATTTTACATTTTTTATTATTTTTATCATGATAGATAACAGTAGCTGTAAGAAAAAGTGTATGTTCTTTTACTTCGCCTTTGAGGATTTTTGCTAATTCATGTGCAAAGCTAATGCCATTTCCCTCTACAACAAAGTCAATATCTAAGTCTTCCCAATCTTTAACTTTTTTTTCAAGAAGCAAGTCACGTACAAAACCACCAACTAATGAAACTTTGTATGAAAGTTTGTCAGCTAGCTTGCCAGCTTCTTTTAATATTTCTATATGTTCTGGGCTTAGTTTGTCGTTCAAAACTTTTGAAAGTACTCTATCCTTTTGTTTTGTAACTGTTTTTAGTAGTGAAATATCGCTTGTATTTTCACTAAAAAGTCTGATTAAATCTGTTCTTGTAATAACGCCAACTATAGGCAGTTTGCGTAATTCCTCTTGTTTTAGATTTTCCTTCTTGCTAGAAACAATAGGCACAAGTCTTTGCTTTTCGCCAACTATAGTTTCTATAACTTCTTGCAAAGGGGAATTTATATCTAAGACTTTGAAAAGTCTGTGCATATAAAGTGAAACCTTACTACGCATCATCATAGGGTTTAATTCACTTGCTCTAGCAGCATGTTCTTGACTAATCCAGCCAACTACTAAAGCGTGTTTGTCTAAAACTGGTACAGCTTTTATCCCAAAACGAGTCATAGTTCTTGCCGCTTCACCCATGCTTGTGTTTTCATCAATAGAGATAATTGGTGACGACATTAAAGATTGTGCTGTTAATTCAGGATTTTTAATATAGTACATTTCTTTGATAATAGCGTCTTTTACTTCTATCGCAGTCATATTTTTTACACTTGCAGAAGCAGCATAACTATGCCCTCCTCCTCCTAGTTTTTTACAAATATTTCCTACGTTTATAGATGTATCAACACTTCTTGCGAGCACTTGCACCTTTCCAGCCATCTGCAATAAAGCAAAGAAGGCATTGCAAGGCAAAATTTCCATAAGTTTTGGCGCTATCAAAGCAAAATCGTGGATATATTCTTCACTAGAAGCTTGGGCTATAACAAAGTTTAATCCATATAGTTCAAAAGTTTCAGAGGTTTCAAGTAGTTCATTAAGAGCCTTTATGTGTTCAGAAGTAAGAGTGTCATTCAAATAGCATTTAAATTGATTTGTATCTATGCCAAATGACGCAAGGTAAGAAGCCGCAATAAAATCTTTGGAAGTGGTTGATGAATATGTAAAAGAAGCAGTGTCAGCATGTATACCAAGTAATATAAAAGTAGCGTCTTGTGAGGAAAGTTTAATATTTCTTTTTTTCAGTTCAAGGCTTATAAGTGATGCTGTAGCACCAATTTCTTCGTAATAAATTCTATCTATATCAATATCATGCGATGAAATAGGATGATGATCCCATACAATGGTTTCAATCTGCTCTTTTTTGAAGAATTCAGAAATATGGTCAAGCCTCGTGCTTTGCCTTGTATCAACAACAACAAGCCTTGAATATTCTTTTATATCTATATCTTTTATCTGTACAAAATTATAGACATGCGAAGCTATTTCGTCATAATATTTTTGAACGCACTTTTCTTGCGTGCCTGGAAAGCAAAGTGAAGATTCTGGATAAAGGTAAGAAGCTGCAATCATAGAAGAAAAGCTATCAAAATCCGCATTTGCATGGCAGGTTATCAGTGTTTTTTTATTACTACTTTTCATACTTTATATATAACAAAAAGATAAAAAATACACAACAATTTTTCAGACTTATCTTTTTTTTGTAAGTCTTTCTTTTTTTGCCTTCGGCGACCAAAGGAGCTCAGCCCCTTTGGAAACCCGAATAATGAGCGGATAAGCAATATGCTCTAGCTAAAGAATAGTATTTTTATTTTTTTATATTTCATTTTGTTTTTTTTATTTGCGAAAAAGTTTTGCCTTTGGCAAATACTGTTTCGCACTTAAAACCATAAAAAAAGTGCCTTTTTTTATGGTGGCTAAGG
>CAYJHN010000278.1:0-920 GCA_964369985.1 uncultured Desulfovibrionaceae bacterium
AAAAAGACAAAGATTTCTCTTTGTCTTTTATTTTTTATAAATGGCGGAGAGTGAGAGATTCGAACTCCCGGAGGGCTCTCACCCTCAACGGTTTTCAAGACCGCCGTAATCAACCGCTCTACCAACTCTCCGCGTTAGAAATAAATGCCATAGTCGCAGATAAATGTCAAGAAATTTTTATAATTTTTTTTAAAATAATTAAATCATTATCTTATTGTTTATCTTCTAAACTATTTTTATACCTTTGTATCTTATTGTATAGGCATTTCTACTTTATCTTTTACTATATTCCTTGCAAAAAAAGATTTGTATATTTCATTAAAAACACTTTTTTTACAAAACTTTAAGCATCAAGACTTAGCTTTACTTTATTTAGGTTCCCAATAGCAACGTTTAGGAGAAACAATAAGTTCTTCAGCTTTAAGTGTTTTCATCGCTTTTTCAACGTCTTTTTTATCAATACCAGTAAGTTCTGCTATTTTACCATTATTTAATGGTTCGCCTGCTTTTTTCATTGCTTCTAAAATTGTATTTTCGTTCGACATATTAAACCTCTTATTAGTAATTATTTTCAATAAAGAAAATATAGAATATTTGATTATAATATGCAAGTAATTTTTTTATAAAGTTTGGCACACTATTTGCTAGATATAGTATATACATAAAGTTTGCGACAACTTTTTTGGCATAAAGGAGTAAAATATGACTAATCTTGCTTTTGTACTTGAAAAAAACACTTTTGTTGATTTATTTGAATCTATTTCTCTACCAGTTCCGCATTTACCAAAAGAATTGGCGAGTTCCCTTGATTCTTTAGAAGAATATTATCCAAATGTTTTTTCTACAGAAGCAAGAAGTCTGCCAACTTCATTTTCAACTCTTGATCTCTATAACCTTGATTGCCTTTTTCCAAAGTGCAA
>CAYJHN010000278.1:930-2256 GCA_964369985.1 uncultured Desulfovibrionaceae bacterium
TAATAAAAGCAAAGAAAGTTGGCAATTCACATACCTTTTAGACTGCGATAAAATTCAACTCGCAATAGCTCTTCCATGGGCAAAAACTTTCACAAATCTAGAATACAATAGATCTAAGCTTGAAATGGCTTATTTACTGATAGAAACATGTTCAATCTACTCTAATCCGAGATTTAAAATACGTGCTGTGCTAAATGCAAGACAATGCGTATGGGAACTAATAGATACTGAAGGAAATACAATTTCTGAGGGTAGTAATATACAAATACTAATCAACACTCTCTTACATTTTAATATATAAAATAAAATCATTATAGAAACAATTTAAATTCAAAGGAGTTATTCATGGACAGAACACAATTTATATCAACTTTAAAGAAAAAATTACATATCCTAGTAACAAATTCAAATTTTATTAAAATTATTTGTATTTTTTCTATGACAACTATGTTGGTATTACCAAGCATATCTTTTGCAAACATACTTCACACTGTTACCGTACCTGTACTAAGCAACTCTGGTACATCATTTACTACAGTGAATAATTCATTTATGGAAATAATAGACACTGATAAGATAAACAATAATGCAACAAAGTATATTATTAAAAACAATATGATACCTGTTGAAAGAGAGTATACAATAGAAGCTCCTACACAAGAACAAAGTCTTTCATTTCAACTTCAATTAATACTTATGACTTCTTTAGTAATATTTGGAATAAAACTGTCCAGACGACAATAAATTCTTTTTTATAGATATATTTTATGAAATAGTAGAAGGTGAGTATAAACTCACCTTTTTTTTATTTAAATATAAGCAAGTAAGCTCGGGATTCAATGAAAATTTATGAAATAAACTCTATAAAAGAAATTTATAGAAAGACGTATATTTTAGAAGAACTTTCAAAGATAAACGATATGAAAAAAATTTAGCTAGAGAAATAAAAAGCGCGTATTTAGCAAGCGTGGATTTATTTCAAGATGTAATAACAATCTAGTGTAAGGCTGTTTTGTAATAAATATCTCAAAAGAAGGAGTATTCGTATTAGAAGCATAGCTGTACAAAGTACAAGAAAGATCTCACAATAAAAAAATAAATAAAACTTAAAGTAGATATAAGCGAAAGAAGAATAATTCTATCTTAAATGTAGTGCTGTAACCTTGGCTCTTTTAATAGATAGATTTTGCTCTCACTCGCTTAGCTCCCCTACGCTCGAAGGCGGTATTAAATACTTATAAAGGCATTGTGATTTTTTAGCAATGCTAAAAAAAATCGCAATAGAGCGTAAAAAATTTTACTGATAATATATCATTTAAAGCAATA
>CAYJHN010000279.1:0-2255 GCA_964369985.1 uncultured Desulfovibrionaceae bacterium
ACTACTGACTTTGCCAGTAGTATAAAATAGGCACTTTTCTACAAAAATGTGCCTACACTTTAATAACAAAGTGCACTTTTCCAAATGCGCACTTTGCGCCGCCTAAGTTTGCAAAGCAAACTTGGCAGAAAGGCACGAAAAACAATCATTTAACGACAAAAATAAATTTTGTCTATTCTTGTTTTCGATACTACTGACTTTGCCAGTAGTATAAAATAGGCACTTTTCTACAAAAATGTGCCTACACTTTAATAACAAAGTGCACTTTTCCAAATGTGCACTTTGCGCCGCCTAAGTTTGCAAAGCAAACTTGGCAGAAAGGCACGAAAAACAATCATTTAACGACAAAAATAAATTTTGTCTATTCTTGTTTTCGATACTACTGACTTTGCCAGTAGTATAAAATAGGCACTTTTCTACAAAAATGTGCCTATTTTTATCCAACTTTATACATTTTTGTATATTATACAAAACTAAGATATTATTTTTACTTGATTTTTTTATAAAAGCATGTATGTTTTTTATGTTATTTTTCACATGAAAATACAAATAATGCCGTTTACGGCAAAAGAGTAGGATGGGCTTTTATGAATATTGATTTTACGATTATACTTTCCTTTATTGTCTACCTTTGTTTTATGGTTGCGATAGGAGTATATTTTTATGGCAAAACCACATCAACCGATGATTATTTTCTCGCTGGCAGAAAGCTTGGTTCGTGGGTTACTTCTATGTCAGCACAGGCTTCAGACATGTCTGGCTGGCTTTTAATGGGTCTACCTGGTGCGGCCTATCTTTCTGGCTTATCAGCTTCTTGGATTGGTGTTGGCCTAGCTATTGGTACATACCTAAATTGGCTTTTTGTTGCAAAACCACTACGCCAATACACTAAAGTTGCAAGCAATTCTATCACTATACCACAATACTTTTCTAACAGATTTCGTGACACTTCTGGCCTTTTATCTGTAATCAGTGCCTTATTTATTCTTGTATTCTTTCTCTTTTATACAGCAAGCGGTTTTGTAGCAGCAGGAAAACTATTTTCTTCTGTTTTTGGCATATCTTATTCTCTTTCACTTGCCATAGGTTTAATTGTTGTTATCTCATACACATTTGCTGGCGGTTTTTTTGCTGTTTGCTGGACAGACTTTGTGCAGGGTATCTTGATGTTTTTTGCTGTTCTCGCTGTGCCTTCTGTTGCAATTTCATCTATGGGTGGAATGAACGATTTTCTCGTAAAAATCGAAAATCTCAATCCACACATGCTTAATATATTTGTTGATAGCACTGGCTCACCTCTTACTTTTATTTCAGTCATTTCCCTACTTGCGTGGGGTATTGGCTATTTTGGTCAACCACATATCCTTATTAGATTTATGGGTATAAATTCCCCTGAGGCAGTAAAAAAATCTCGTAGAATTGCAACTATCTGGGTAGTTATATCGCTTACGGCTGCTGTTCTTATAGGCATGTCAGGCCGTGTGTTTTTACCTGAAACACAAGAGCTTTTGCAAAATTCTGGCGAAACTGTATATATTACCATGGCTCTCACCATTTTCCCAACTTTCATAGCTGGTATTCTTCTTTCTGCAATTCTTGCAGCTATTATGAGTACAGCAGATTCACAGCTTCTTGTAACAGCTTCAGCAATCACAGAAGACTTCTATCGTGTAAAGATTCGTAAAAATGCTTCAAAAGCTGAATTGCTTTGGGTTTCGCGTATTGCAGTTATTGTGGTTGCACTCATTGCTGGTGTGCTTGCAATAAATCCAAACAATACAGTGCTTGGATTAGTTGAATATGCTTGGGCAGGCTTTGGTGCAACATTTGGCCCTCTTGTTATTTTTTCGCTTTTCTGGCGAAGAACAACGCGTAACGGAGCATTAGCTGGCATTATTGTGGGCGGCCTTACAACAATCATATGGACACAATTGGACGACATCTACCCTAGTTCAATATTCTCAACACTATATGAAATTGTTCCTGGTTTTATACTCTCAGCCATAGCTATTATTATTGTAAGCTTGCTAGACAAAGAACCTTCTGAAGAAATTTATAAAGAATTTGATACGTATAGAGCATGTAAAGATTAATAAAAAATAAAACAAAGAAAAGAAAAAATAAAAATCACGGCAAAAAGTCCGTGATTTTTTTTTATTCTATTAAAAAAGTAAAGCCTTACAAGGCTGATAAGCTAAATGCTTTGCGAGCTTTGTAAGGCTTTACGATATTTTTTAGTGGTAGCACGGGGGAGG
>CAYJHN010000280.1:0-2255 GCA_964369985.1 uncultured Desulfovibrionaceae bacterium
ATGTATTTAGAAAAACTCATTTCAACAGCATTTGCATTATTTTGTGCAGCGGCTTGCATCATTTGTTCAAATTGATCAACTTCATTTTCAGTCATTTGAATAAGAAAAATTCCGCCTGAAAAAACAAGCCAAATGAATAAGAACATTAAAATAAATAATTGCTTTATATTTTTTATACCAAAGTTTGATTTGTTCATAATGTCTCACATTTATTTTTCAAACAAGTATCAAATAAATAAATATTATTTATTAATAAATACAATATTTATTTAAATAAGTCAAATATTCTTTAGAAAAAAATATATACAATCAATAGAAATGAAGTTCAAGTATTATCATTTCTTATTTGAAACAAAATAAAAGGCTGATGCCTGTAAATACAGAAAACAGCCTTTTAAAGAGAATATCATAAAGCATTATTAGATTTAAATTTACTACATAGTAATTAATTCGTAATCCATGCTACCAATTCCGATGTTTTGAGCGTGTTCTAATTGTGAACGCCAATTTGTAGTTGGGTGAACGGCTTTAAAGTGGTCGCCAATTTGCCCATGAGCACAACCGCAATCAGCCAAGGCACTTGAACCAATAGCAGGTGCTGCATTAACCGCATCAATACATGCCTTATCTAGTGCAACTGGGTCAAAAGAAGCAAACATGCCAATGTCAGGCACTAATGCAGCGTCGTTTTCGCCATGGCAATCGCAATAAGGTGAAACTTGGATCACTATTGAAATATGGAAATGCGGGCGATCTTGAATAACAGCTTTTGCGTATTCTGCCATACGGTAGTTTACAGTATCAGGCTTTGCATCAAATGGAGCTGAAATAGCATCAAAGTTGCAAACACCAATACAACGGCCACAGCCAACACATTTGTCTTGATTAATGGAGGCTTTTTTGTCTGTAACAGTAACAGCAGTATGTGCACAATATTGAGTGCAAACTTTACAGCCAACGCATTTATCTTGAGTTACAGTTGGTCTGCCATCGCTGTGCATGTCCATCTTGCCAGCTCTTGAACCTGAACCCATGCCTATATTTTTAATTGCTCCACCAAAACCAGTCATTTCATGGCCTTTAAAGTGTGTTAATGAAATAAAAATATCAGCATCCATAACAGCTCTACCGATTTTTGCACTTTTAAAATATGTGCAGCCTTCAAGTGGAACTTCTACTTCGTCAGTGCCTTTTAAACCATCGCCAATAAGAATATGACAGCCTGTAGAAAAAGGTGTATAGCCATTTTCATATGCAGCTGTAATATGCTCTAAAGCATCCTTTCTTCTACCTACATATAAAGTGTTACAATCAGTTAAAAATGGCACACCACCAAATGATTTAACTGTATCAGCTACAACTTTTGAAAAGTTTGGACGTAAGAATGAAAGGTTTCCTGGTTCGCCAAAGTGGATTTTTATAGCAACATACTTGCTATTCATATCAATATTATTGATACCAGCTTTTTTAATCAGTTTTTCAAGTTTTTCCAATAGAGAAGTACCTACTCTACAACGCATATCCGTAAAATAAACTTTTGATTTTGTCATTTTTTACCACCAGTGTTTTATTAAAATAGTTATTTAAAAGTATTCCTTTTAATTTGAAAAGTAAAGCAAAAAGAAAAGATATTGCAAAAATGCAAAAAGTTCTTATTTTCACAACTTGTATTGCATAATTGCATAAAATATAAGACATTTTTTACAAAAATTTAAAGTTATAAATACAAAATTTTCAAAATATTGATAATCAAAAATTTTATCAAAAGGCTTGCTAATTTTAAAAACTATGATACTCTTTTATAAATTTTAAAACTATTCATTTGTAAGGAGAAAAAAATGTCATCATTTACTAAACAAGATGCTTTAAACTATCATGAGTTCCCACGCCCAGGAAAATTAGAAGTTTTTCCTATTAAACCGTGTGCAAACCAGTTAGATTTGTCATTAGCTTATTCACCAGGTGTTGCTGAAGCATGTCTTGAAATCAAAGAAAATCCAGAAGATGCTTTCAAATACACAGGTAAAGGAAATTTAGTTGGTGTTGTAACTAATGGAACAGCAGTTCTTGGTTTAGGTAATATAGGGCCTTTAGCAGCTAAACCTGTTATGGAAGGTAAAGCAATTTTATTCAAAAGATTTGCTGATGTAGATGCTTATGACATCAATTTAAATTGTTCAGATCCTGATAAAATTATAGAAATTGTTAAAGCATTAGAGCCTACTTTTGGTGGTATTAATCTCGAAGATATTAAA
>CAYJHN010000281.1:0-2244 GCA_964369985.1 uncultured Desulfovibrionaceae bacterium
TATTTTCTGCTTTCTTTAAGCCTTCTATTTTTTTTATATTTTTTAAATATTTCTTACATTTTTCTTTCTTGCATTTATCTTTATGACAAAAGCATTTTATTTCGTTTTTTTCTTTTTGTTTTGCACAAGTTTTTCCTTCCTTAAGCTTCCATGAAAGTAAGAAAAAAGCTTGTTCCATTTTATGATTTACATGCACACCAGGTTCTAAATGCCAACGTGAAAAATAGCCGTCAAAATCTCGTGAAAATACAAGTCCGCCAAGTCCGCCCATAAAAAGACCTGAATGCTGACCGTCATCATGACTAAATTCCCTTGCTGTCACAACTTTTTTTTCATTGCCTTTTTTTAAAATAAAGCCTTGTCTTGCGAGTTTTTCATGTAAATCCATAAAATATATCCTTTAAATTTTCAAATAGTAGTAAATTTTTCTTAATAGAGTTTTGTATAGCTTTAGTATAATTTTATCTACTTTTTATTGCAAGACTTAAAAACAAAGCCCTTATAGGGGAGGCATAAGGGCTTTGCGTGCATAAAAGAATTTTTTTCTTTACGCACTATTTAATTTTTACTTTATCTTGACTATATTTCGTAGTCGATTGCATTTCTGCTAGAAACAACTTTTTTAATAAAAGTCACAAGTTCTTGATGCAATGGATGATCATTATAAGCTTTCAAATCTTCCATTGAATTATGCACAGATTGTAATACTACTTGTGCGTCAACTGTGGTTGTTGATTGAATATTTACAGCAACTTCTAAAGAATTTACTGTTTCAATTTTGCCTATTAAGGACTCTGCATGTGCTTTGATTTTCAATGCATTTTCTTGTGCAGAAGCATTTTCTGCTTGCTCTTGCATTGTCCACCATACTATGTGTTTAATCATTTTTTATTTCCTTTTGTATTGTAGTAATACGAATATACTATTTTTTTATACAAAACACTAGCTTAAAGAAAGTCGTTCCTGTATGGCTCTACGTAGATGTATGGGGGATATACAATATCCCCCAGTTCAACTTACTTTTTATCGCAAGTTTCTACATTTTTAAGATTAGCAAAATGATCAACATCTTGTGCATCGAACTTATCCAAATCTTTATGTTTAGCAAGGAATTTGAATGCTTCTTGATATTTTAATTTTGTGTAACAGTAGTTTTTAATCATTTTTAGCCAGCAAAGCATTACTAGCAATACAGGGATAAACATGATCGCACCACCAACAATAGAAAAAGCCTTCATTGTACTAAGTCCGCCAATAGTAATGATACCAAAGCCCATACCAGCTTGTAGTAAAGCCCAGAATAGTCTGTTTGCAACAGTTGGCTCTTGATCGTTTGTAATTTTCTTTGACATTGAAGATGCAAGAATAAGTGAAGCAGAGTCAAGACTTGTTGCTGTAGCTGTTGTTGTAAACACACAGAATAATAAAAGAACCATCACACCAAGTGGTAAAGAATCTAACACAGCAGCTAAAGCCACGTTTGTGTCGTTAAGGTACATGCTTGCAAAATCACCCACTCCTTGCATTTGGTAACCCATAGCAATACCGCCATAGATACTATAAATAAGGAATCGGCCAATAGAAGAACCAACAAAAAGAACAAATATCATTTCGCGAACAGTACGACCTTTTGAAATCTTTGCAAGGAATAAACCAGACAAAGGAGCATAAGGAAGCATCCAAAGTGAAGAGAAAATTGTCCAATCTTGAGCAACTGTTCCTGTAGCAGAATATGGTTCAGCCCATAAAGCAATTCTAAAGAAGTTATCAAGCATAACACCTAAAGAGAAGGTCATGTTTTCAAAAATGAAGATTGTTGGACCAGCAAAAAGACCGTAAACAAGCATTACAATAGCAATGTATACGTTAATTCTTGATAAAACTTGAATACCTTTTTTAAGACCTAACAATGTTGACATTGTGAAGATAGCTGTTGAAACTCCAAGAATAATCATATTTAATGTCATAGAATATTCAATGTCTATAGCAGCAGCTAAAGCTCTTGAAACAAGAGGAACTGAAACAGCTAGCACACCAGCATTACATGTAATAAGACCAAGTGCACATACAACTTCAAAGCATTTACCCATAAGTCCAGAAGCATTTTTTTCACCAATAATATCAGTAGCAGCTTGGCTTATTCTAAGGAATGGAGTTTTACGGTTATGTACCATATAGCACACTGGGAGTGCAGTTAATAAGTACCATGGCCAAGTATAAATTTCACGGAAAATTGTGAAAGAA
>CAYJHN010000282.1:0-2237 GCA_964369985.1 uncultured Desulfovibrionaceae bacterium
AACCCACCTAATATATAAGAGGTTAGATATGCGTGCTTTATTTTTAACTATCTGTTTGACATTCTTTACAAATTCTATTGCTTTTGCAGCTCCTAATGGCCTTATTTCAACAAGCGATATGCCTACAAAAATCAATGCAGATGCAATGAACTATAATGCAGAAAAAAATGTGATTGAATTTTCTGGCGAAGTCTATGTAGAAAGAGAAGATTTTAGCCTTTGGTCCAATATACTTTATGTATATTTGAAAGAAAGTTCTAAAAATGAAGATGGACAAAATCCAGACCCTATGGCAAGTATGAAATCAGGTGATATTGATAGCATTGTTGCCGAGAAAAATGTACGCATGAAATATGGCACAAATGTTGGAAAAGCAAGAAAAGTTACTTTTAAAGCCGATCAAGAAATTATTATTATGCAAGGCGATCCATTACTAAAAGACGGTGATAACTCAATAAGAGGTGAAGAAATTCGCTACTATATGAAAGAAAATCGCAGTGAAGTTGTTGGCGGCAAGAAAAGAGTTGAAGCTTTTTTCTCAAGTGGCTCTAAAAATTAATATCTACTTTCACTTTTCAAATTTCAAACTAAGCAGTAATAAGGATAATGATGTCAGTATTATCTGGAAAAGAACTTGTAAAAAGGTATAAGCAAAAAACTGTAGTTACAGACGTTTCTGTAACTATGGAAAAAGGCGAAATTGTTGGTTTGCTCGGGCCAAATGGCGCAGGAAAAACAACAACATTCTACATGCTTACAGGTATTGTAAAGCCTACTGAAGGCCATGTATATCTAAATGATGAAGAGCTCACGCAGCTACCACTTTATCAAAGAGCAAGAAAGGGTTTATCCTATCTTCCTCAAGAATCTTCAGTATTTAAAAAGCTCACTGTTTTTCAAAATTTACAAATTATGCTTGAATACACTTCATTATCTCCAAAAGAGCAAGAAATGAAGAATTATGCATTGTTAGAAGAATTTGGATTAAGGCATTTAGAAAAATCTTATGCCTCCTATCTTTCAGGTGGTGAAAGAAGAAGGTTAGAAATAGCTCGTTGTCTTATTCGCGATCCTGAATTTGTGCTTTTAGATGAACCTTTTGCAGGTATTGATCCTATTGCTGTTGACGATATCCAAAATATAATTAAGCATCTAAAAGAAAAAAATATAGGCGTACTAATTTCTGATCATAATGTGCGTGAAACACTGCAAATATGTGATAGAGCTTATTTAATGTATCAAGGTAAGGTTATTTTAAATGGTTCTCCTGATGAAATTAAAAATAATGAAATGGCAAAAAAAGTCTATTTAGGTGATATGTTTAACGAATAAATTTTATTTCCTAAACTTTTTCTTGCTATATAAGCGGACTAGGGCTATATTTATCCAGTTGTTTTGGTGATTCCATTGGTTTTGCCAAAATTCTGCTTTTAATTCTTTATAAAATAACGATACGGGTTTTTCAATGACAAATTCTTATATTTCAATGCTTTTAGAGGCAACATTAGTTTCGCAATTAGTGCTTGTTTTCTTACTTCTTATGTCTTTATTTTCATGGACAATTATATTCTTGAAAATTAAAACGCTTAACTCTGCAAAAGCAAAATCTTTTTCTGGGACAGCCTCCTTTGAAGCTGCACAAGACTTGCGTGATGCTGTGCTAGAAATTGGAAAGGACAGTTCTTCTCCTCTTTATAAAATAACACAAAGAGGTGTTGAAGAATTTAACTCTTCAAAAGATGCTGGATTAAGCACTGAAATTATTGTTGAAAATGTAGACAGGAATCTCGAACAAGCTGTAGCTCAAGAGTTGACAGCACTTTCAAGCAATATGTCACTTCTTGCAACATGTGCAAATACTGCACCATTTATTGGCTTGTTTGGTACAGTTTGGGGAATTTTGAATTCTTTCCACGCAATAGGCCTTATGAAATCAGCCTCACTTGCAACAGTGGCACCTGGCATAGCAGAAGCTCTGATAGCAACAGCTGTAGGGCTTTTTGTTGCAATTCCAGCCTCTATTTTTTACAATATCTTTATAGGTAAATCTGCTGAGGTAGAAACAAATCTTTCCACTTTTAGAGCCGTGTTTTTAAACCGCGTACAACGCGATTTAGGAAGATAGGAGAGAGCTATGGGTGCTCAATTAGGCAAAAAAGGGCAATTTGTTTCTGAAATAAATATCACTCCCTTTGTTGATGTTATGCTTGTGCTTTTGATTATCTTCATGGTGACAG
>CAYJHN010000283.1:0-2233 GCA_964369985.1 uncultured Desulfovibrionaceae bacterium
GCGTGACAAAAATCTCTGTTATGGATTTTGACACAAAAGAAGAGCAACAAGCAGAAAACATCAGAAAAATGATACTTGCCATGAGTCACGACGTGCGTGTTCCTATTGTGAAACTTGCCGACAGAATGCACAATATGCGTACTCTTGATTTTCAAAAACCGCATAAACAAAAGCGTATCTCCCAAGAAACAATGGATATTTACGCCCCTCTTGCAAATAGACTTGGCTTGCATCGCTTTAAACTTGAATTAGAAGACTTGTCTTTTAAATTTCTTCACCCTGATTCATGGAATCTCATAGCTGAATGGCTTGAAGAAAATCAGATGGAAGAGCGTCAGCTTATTTCTAAAGTTATCAATTCATTGAATAAAATACTTGATGAAAATGGCATTAAGGGCAGAGTTTTTGGCAGAATAAAGCATAAGTTTTCTATCTATAAAAAGATGACAGAACAAAAAACAACTCTTGACGAAATGCATGATATTATTGCCTTTCGTGTCATAGTTGACGATGTGCGTGACTGTTATGCTGTTGTTGGTTTTGTGCATGCTCTTTGGAAGCCGGTTCCAGGCAGATTTAAAGATTATATTTCTATGCCTAAGGCAAATGGTTACCAATCCTTACACTCTACTGTGATTGGACCAGAAGGCGAAAGATTAGAAGTGCAAATCAGAACAGAAGAAATGCACAATCTAGCCGAACACGGTGTTGCTTCGCATTGGCTCTATAAAGAAAGAGACAAGAAAATACAAGATGCACCGCAATTTCAATGGCTTAGAGATTTACTTGATAGACAAAGAGACGAAGCAGACTCAACTGAATTTTTAAAATCCCTTAAATTAGATTTATTTAAGGACGAAGTTTATGTTTTCACGCCAAAAGGCCAAGTAAAGGAACTTCCAGAAGGCTCTACTTCAGTTGATTTTGCCTATCTTATACATTCTGATATAGGACATCATTGCGTTGGTGCAAAAGTTAATGGCAAGCTTACGCCTTTATCTACTGCATTAAAAAGCGGTGATACCATTGAAATCATTATTGATAAAAATAGAAATCCAAGCAGAGATTGGTTAAAATTTGTCAAAACTTCAAAGGCTCGTTCACGTATTCAACATTATCTAAATACGCAAGAAAGAGCTGCCTCAATCACACTTGGCAAGGAAATGCTTGAAAAAGAAGCCAGAAAACACGGCTTTAACCTCACAAAAGCAATAAAAGACCATTCTTTTGCACTTTTGATACACGAAATGAGCGTACAATCTCTTGATGATATTTTTTCTCAAGTAGGCTACACAAAACTCACACCTCGTAAAATTATCAACCTTTACCTAGAACTCACAGGTAAAGCTGTAAAACACGAAGATGTAAAAGACAAACAACTTAAAGCAGAAATACATAAAGAACCACCAAACCAAAAGAAACAAGCTATTGTAATTCAAGGACAAAACGACATGCTTGTGCGTTTTGCTCATTGTTGTTCGCCTTTACCAGGTGATTCTGTTGTTGGTTTTATTAGCCGTGGACGTGGAATTATTGTTCACACTCTTGCCTGCCCTCACATACAAGAACTTGAACCAGAAAGACTTATAAGCGTTGCTTGGAGCGATCAAGAAGTTATTGAAAAGCCATTCCCAGCTAGAATACATCTTATGTGTATTAACGAAAAAGGAACCTTGTTTGCTATTTCAAAAGTTCTTTTAGATCAAGATGTTAACATTGATTCTCTTATGATTGCCTCACAATTAGATGGCAAAACTGAAATAGAAATGATTATTGAAGTAAAAGATGTTGTTCATCTTTATCAAACTATTGATAAAATTAGAAATATACCACAAGTTACAGAAGTTACAAGATACACTGATTAATAAGGTTTATAATGCAAACAAACACTTGGCACGAACTTTACGACAAAGAAATATTTATTTTTGATGAAAAACAAAATGCAAAAACTTCCTTTCCTTGCTATTATCAAGAAAAGGCTTCTTCTTCGCTTGATGTAGCCTATTCTCTTTATAATGAAGGAAAACTTGAACTATTTACTTCTGTTTTAGTTGGTATGCAAACAGCTGGCAGAGGGCAAGTTGGCAGAGAGTGGAGTTCGCCAATTGGCAATATTTACGCTGCCTTACGCCTGCCAAAAGATGGGCTTTTTTCAAGTGATGCTCTTGCTCCTATTATAGGAACTTTACTTGTTCAAGAATTAAGAAATATTTTTTTAAGAAATAATTTAGAT
>CAYJHN010000284.1:0-2233 GCA_964369985.1 uncultured Desulfovibrionaceae bacterium
TATAATAAATACTACATTTCCCTTTGCTTGTATATCGTTTTTTAGCATATCCCAATCAAGGGAATCTGCCTTACCAATAGTTTCTTCAGCACTAAATAAAGCCTTTGTTGGAATAGAAGCAAGTTCTTCTTCTGGTTTGAACTCTAAATAATCACTCAAAATCTCAAGAGTATTTCTTTTTATTTTCACAGCACGACTGAGAGTAATCAAAGTATTATTGTCCAAAACTTTGCCAGTTTCGCCTGTTATATGAACATCTTCTTCTTTATTTTCGTTTTCATCAAAGAAAACAACTATTGGCTTATACGCGAAAAGATTTCCGCTTTTTTCAGCGTAGTTTGCCCAATCAGCATTCATTTCCCAAGTTCTTTTGCCGTCTTCGCCTTGTTCAAGGTAAATATCAACTAAGCTTAAGTTAAGGCCTTTTAAACTTTCGGTATTGCTTGCATTTTCAAGTAATTCACTATCTGTACTACTTTGACTCAAGGAATCAATTTCACTTTTAAATTGTTCATAGAAATTTTTACCTTCAAAGCTGGCAAAATATTCAAGATTCTCAAATTCACTATCATAAGAACTCATGCCTATAGTAAAATAGAGAACAAGGGCAATAAAAATTGTGCCTATAAGTGAAAGAAAGTTTTTCATTAGTCTTTATGAATCCAGACATTTGCAAGAGCGTTCTTGCCAAATTTTTTGCTTGCAATAAGTTCAATAGCTTCCCTTACTGCGCCTTCACCGCCCCTTGCCTTGGTTATATAGTCAGCTTCTTTTTTTACTTCTTTTGCCGCGTCATTCACAGCAACAGCAAAGCCAACCTTTCGCATTGGATCAATATCAATCCAATCATCGCCAATATACGCCATTTGCGAATAATCAAGTTTGTATTTAGCTCTAATTTCTTCAAGTGCGGGTAGTTTTGCAGAATGCCCGAGAAAAAAGTCTTCTATTCCAAGATCTTCTAATCTTTTTTTGACTAAAGCCTCTCTCCCGCCAGAAATAACGCCAATCTTTATGCCAAGACGCAAAGCAGAAACAATTGCAAGCCCATCTCTCACATTAAAAGACTTCATTGTCACGCCTTCTTCTGTATAATGCAGCTTAGCGTCAGTCATAACGCCATCAATATCTATAATAATACATTGAACTTGCTTTGCTTTTGACATATTTTTCTCTTTTATTTTGACTTCTTAGTTAAAGTAGCACCAATAAATTCTCTGAATAATGGATGTGCTTTCATTGGAGTGGATTGAAATTCTGGGTGGAATTGGCAAGCAACAAACCATGGATGATCTTTTACTTCAACAATTTCAACAAGTTCACCATTTGGACTTGTTCCAGAGAAAGTCAAACCAGCTGCTTCAAGTCTTTCTTTGTATTCGTTATTAAATTCGTATCTATGTCTATGTCTTTCATTGATATTTGCTTGAGCATAAGCTTCATAAGCCTTTGTGCCTTCAACAAGGCTACAAGGGTATGAACCAAGACGCATTGTGCCGCCTTTTCCACTAGTTTCATTTCTTTTTTCAACAGCTTGCGTTCTAAAGTCAAACCATTCTGTCATAAGATAGATAACTTTATCAGGCGTAGTTTGGTCAAATTCTTCTGAAGTTGCCTTTGAAATATTTGCCACATTTCTTGAAAATTCAATCACTGTACATTGCATACCAAGGCAAATTCCAAAGAAAGGTATTTTATTTTCACGAACATAGCGTATCGATTCAATCATGCCCTCAACGCCTCTATAGCCAAAACCACCAGGCACTAAAACAGCATCACAGCCGCTAAGCACATCAGCAACATTTTCTTGTGTTACTTCTTCTGAATTTATGTATTTGAGTAAAACTTGTACTTTATTTGCAATACCAGCATGAATAAGGGCTTCATGTAAACTCTTATATGCTTCTTTTAATTCAACATATTTCCCAACTATACCAACTGTAACATTGCCTTCAAGGTTATCGCAAGTGTCAATCAAGGCATTCCACTGAGTTAAATCAGGGTTACAAGCAGGCAAACGTAGCATAATAGCTACTTTTTGGTCAAAACCTTCAGCATAAAATTTAAGAGGAACTTCATACACATTCTTGACATCAACGCTTGAGAAAACAGCGTCTTGATCCACGTTACAGAAAAGTGCTATTTTCTTTTTTACATCGTCAGGAATAGGCACTTCGCAACGACAAAGAATAATATCAGGCTGAATACCAATAGATAACAATTCTTTAACACT
>CAYJHN010000285.1:0-2168 GCA_964369985.1 uncultured Desulfovibrionaceae bacterium
ACTTTTTAAGGACGGGGAGAGTTTGAGAGCGGGAACCTCATATTTCTTAGAAAAATGCGGTTCCCACTCTGAACAATTCTTTTATCTCAAAAATCATATAATTCGTCAGGAAGATCTTTAAGTTCTTTTAATGTGAATACAGGCCCATCAACGCAGACATATTTATCGCCAACGTTACAACGTCCACAGATACCAATACCGCATTTCATTCTTTTTTCAAGAGTTGTTACGATATTTTCATCTGTAAAGCCTAATTCTTTGAGTGCTTGCATTGTGAACTTGATCATAATTGGAGGTCCACAAAGAATAGCAACACAATTGCTTGGATCTGGGTTGATTTCCTTTAATACATTTGGAATTAACCCTACTTTGTGTGGCCATGCTTCATTTGCATTATCAACTGTTAAAGTAGTTTTTAATACAGGATGATTGAGCCATGAATCTAATTCGTATGAATATGTCATATCAACAGGCGATCTGCTACCATAAAGAAGAGAAATGCTTTTGTAGTCGCTTGCATTTTCTAAAGTGTGAAGCATAATAGTTCTGATAGGAGCCATACCAATACCACCACCGATGAAGAAAAGGTCTTTACCTTTCCAATTATCAGATGGGAAAGCTTGTCCTAAAGGTGCACGCACACCTACTTTATCGCCAGCAGAAAGCTTATGTAAAGCTTCTGTAAGTTCACCTGTACGCATTACTGAGAATTGAAGATATTCTTTTTGTGAAGGCGGGCTGTTTATAACGAAAGTTGCTTCGCCAACTCCAAATATGGATAATTGGCCAACTTGACCTGCTCCATGTGAGAAGTTTTTCATTTTTTCTTCGTCGTCAAAACGTACTCTAAAAGTCATAATATTATGAGTTTCTTTGATAACTTCTAATACTGTTGAAACTTCTGGTAAATAAGGATTATTTTCGCAACTCATTGCTTACCCCTTCTTTGCTTTTTTACTTTGTGATTGAGCTGGTTTTGCTTCAGCCTTTGGCGCTTCAGCAGCTGCTGCTGGCACATCACAAGGAATTTCAATAATTTGTGAAATCATATCCTTAATGCTAATAGAAGCTGGACAAGAAATCAAACATCTACCACAACCAGTACAAGAATTTAATCCAGCATGCATAGTTGTCATGTAGTTGAATTTATGTCCTAAACGCTGTCTCCAACGTGTAAAACCAGCATGACGCGGGTTATGACCTGAAGCTTCACGAGTAAACTCATCAGTCATACAAGAAGCCCATGAACGAATTCTCTTACCTTCTAATGGGTTACCTTCGTCTGTGATGGTAAAGCACTGACAAGTTGGGCAAACATAAGTACAAGAAGAGCAACCAATACAGCCAGAGCTTACTTTTTGCCAAAATGCAGCATTTTCAAAATTAGCACCAATAATAGCAGGTAAGTTTGAAAGTTCAGGCATTTGTGACAAAGCTTGTCTTGCTTTTTCGTTTTCTTCTGTCGCTGCTTTTGTATCTGCATCAGAAGCTTCTGCAAAAGAAGCTAATGCTAATAATTCTTTACCTTTTTCAGTAATAGCTTCAAATACAAAGCCATTTTCTGTTATTGTAAATAAAATATCAGAAGCATAAGCAGTTGCTAAGTCAACCTTAGCCCAATTACAAAAACATGATGGTAATACTTGGCTACAAGCTTGTGTAATAATGCAAGTATTGTCTCTATTTGCTTTGTAATAAGGATCTTTATATTTTCCGCCCATATACGCAGCGTCTTGCACTTCAACACCCTTAGCATCACAAGGACGTGCGCCAAAGATAACTTTTTGCTCTTCATTGAATTTACATTCTAATGAAGTATTTAATTGAGCAAGATTGTCTGCATTTTTTTCAGATTTATAAGTGAATAAAGTTTCAGTTTCAGGAATATAGGCATTTTTGATAGAAGTAGTTGTAAAATCGAGTAATGCATCTACATCTGCACTTGCCAATTCTTGTGCTGAATAAGCTTG
This sequence comes from uncultured Desulfovibrionaceae bacterium, assembly GCA_964369985.1. Taxonomy (GTDB): domain Bacteria; phylum Desulfobacterota; class Desulfovibrionia; order Desulfovibrionales; family Desulfovibrionaceae; genus CAYJAZ01. The sequence goes on from CAYJHN010000285.1 coordinate 1,971, forward strand.
AAAAGTAGTAGCTTTGCCCTTTGCTTTTGGAGCAAGAAAAGTATACTTTTCAGCGATTTTTGCAAGCCAAGGTGCAACTTGGTCTTTTTTAGCTGTATATTTCATACTAGATGTGCTCCTTAATATTAGCTTCTTCTATTTCATAGCCAAGTAATGGCGGAGTAGAAGTGAGGTCAATACCAGCTGTGTAATCAAATA
>CAYJHN010000286.1:0-2155 GCA_964369985.1 uncultured Desulfovibrionaceae bacterium
TTTACTTTACCATTCCAACGTCTTGATGGTGAGTCACACATAGCCATAGGGCCTTTACAACCTAAGTCGTAGCGGCAGCCAACTTTGTCAGTAATAACGGTAGACATAACGCCTTCGTCAAACTTAGGAAGCCATTCACAGTTTTCGTGTGTGTTTGTTCCGTAGAAAGGAAGAGGGCGAGCATCGTCATCAAGCAAGCCAACAACAGCTGCAAGACCATCAGCAAGGCCTTTTTCTTTGATTGTTTCAAGAGCAAGAACAACTGTGCCTACAATCCAATCTGGATGCGGTGGGCAGCCTGGGATGTTAACTACAGGTGTAGCAATACCTGCTTCTTCAAAGAAAGCTTTCACACTTACAGTTTCAGTTACAGAACCTTCAGCAGCTGGAATACCACCAAAAGCAGCACAAGTGCCAACTGCTAAAACAGCAGCAGCATCAGGAGCCATTTTTTTGAGCATTTCAACCATGGTATATTCTTTACCATGAGCTTCTGCAACAACACAATACTTTCCGTCTTCTGCTAAAGGTACAGCACCTTCAACAACAATAAAGTATTGGCCTTTAAACTGTTCAGCAACTTTAAACATGTTTTCAGTTGCACTAGCACCTTCGCTAGCCATAATAGTAGGGTGAAACTCAAGGCTAATTACTTTCAAAAGCACATCTGCAATAGATGGATGAGCTGAGTTTAAGATAGTAACAGAGCAACCAGTACAAGCTGCGCCTTGCAACCAGAACACTGGTGGACGCTCGCCTGAAAGAGTTTCAGCAAGAGCTGTATGTACAAGTGGATGGAACATTGAGGATATTCCGTATCCAGCAACAGAACCTGTACACAGCTTAACAAAATCTCGACGTGAGAGACCCATATTGCCTCCAAGGTTTAATGATTTATATTGTTTAAATAAAGTTCTGATTTAGATTATGATGTTTTGAAAATTTAGTCAATACTTATCTTTAAAATAAAGGCAGAAATAGCGAAAGCTAAATACTTGAAAATAATGATAAATATACTTTGTTTTAATTTTAGCAAGCTTGTGAAAAAAGAAATTAGATACTTTTTTAGAGCTTTGTAAAAAGAAGTAAAAATCTCAATATCTTAGTGTGTAAGCCAAAATAATTGAAATGCTATCAAGAAAACAAATAAAGCCTACAATAAAATTATAGGCTTTAAATATTTTTTTCATTTGGAGTGTTTTTTACTTTCCAGAAAGGATAAAAGGCAAGAAAAGAGCTTTTAATTCTTCGCTTCTTTCTATGGCAACATGATCATCATCATAATAGAGTGGAACATAGTCCTTTGAAAGTCCATAACAATAGTTTTGATCACACATAATATCTGCTAAGTTAATAGTATTTTTACCTTCTTTTAGGAAAGGAAAATCTTTATATACTTGTGCATTATATTTTTCCATGTCTTTTTTACTTATTTTTATAGCATTATATATTTGTTCATCACTATAGTCTAATCGAGCAAATTTTGCTGCTTGCAGAGGAACAAGATATTTAAATTCAGGAACAGGAGATAGATAGAAAAATTCTGTTTCTTTACCAAAAAAATCCTTCATTTCTTTGAGAGATTCTTCTATAGCAAGCTTTGAATCGGTGATTATTTTACCATGCCCATTATCGTAATAATAGATGAACTCATCATAAATTGGAGGCGTAGGATTATTAATATCAATAATTTCTGTGCCATGTAAACGGAAAGTCCAACGTGATGTGAGAAGTGTGGCCTTTATATCCTTTGTTTTGAGAAAGTTTTTAAGTTTTTCCAATTCTTCTGCGGAGACACCAGAATGCTTTTTAGAAGTGATATTAAATAAAAATGTTAAATGCACACCGCTTACATTATATTCTTTTCCTAATTCATCTAAGGCATTGATTGCTGATATTGCATGGCTGTCACCTATTAAAAAAAGTGTTGGCTCAACATTTGGGTCGCCAAAGCGCGTAAGACTTATGTTTTCTACACTTTCTCTTTCTTTTGTGAGACCAGTCGATTCTGCAAAGCCTTCATAATATTTTTGTCTTTCTGTTATAAGGCGTGGAAAATGCTGTTCTTTAATTGTATAAGCATATACAGCCAGTAGAAGAGTAAGCAAAGATATAGAAATAAATAGCGATTTTCTTGTTTTAAAAACTTTTTTCT
>CAYJHN010000287.1:0-2149 GCA_964369985.1 uncultured Desulfovibrionaceae bacterium
ATGGAATAAGCTCTTTCATATCTACACCTCGTCAGCAATGCGAACATTATACTTTAATTAATTCTTTGTCAAGTTTAGTTTTCTAGACTTTTTAAAATTTTGAGAGAGGGAAAAAACATAGTTTTATAAAAGTATGTTTTTTCCCTCTCTCATTTTTTTATTTTTTAGAAAGAGGTTTTTCCCAATTCCAATTAGTATATATTGCGTATGCTTTAAGTTTTTTAGCATTTTCGTCTAAAGTAAAGCCTACAATAGAATTTCCTACTCTAAAACTTTCTTCAAAGAATTGTTCATCTTTGGGGGCTGCAGTTGGACCTGTAATTCCTAATTCTGTATCTTTTGTAACTTCAACCCATTTTCCTGTATCAAGAAGAAAGCTTTTTCCATTCTCACTCACAGCAACAATCTTCCCCTCAATATTTACTACTACACTCTTAGCCATAATTTCTTTGTCAGCTGCATTACTAGTTTTTACATTTGCTTGTTCGCTATCTGAAGTATATGAACATGCATATAATAAGATAGAGAGGGCTAAACTTACTGCTATAAACAATACTCTATTCTTCACTTTTCAATCCCTTGCACTACTTGAATATCTATTAATATAATACTTTTGATAATAATTCTGAAAGAACTACTGCTCTGCCTGTTTCCATATAGGAGAGGATTTCACCAGCTTGTTTACTTTTCATTCCTGACAAAATTTTGACTGCAACACCTTCGTCAAGGTTTCCAAGAGCTTGTGCTGCTTGTCTTGGTTTCATATTTGTATACACATCAATAAGATGTTTCAATTTGCTTTTTTGTGCATCGCCAGCTTCTTCAACTTTATTGCCAATCTTCCCTTCTAAACCTTGAAGTTCCGCTATTCTTGCTTCCATTTGTTGTTGCAATGCAAGCAATTCTTGCTCTCTGCGGTTTAGCTCTTCTTGCTGAATGTCTAAAGTATCGCTTGATGCATAAGGATTATTTACAGCAGGAGCTGGAATAGTGCCCGCAGTTGCACTGTCAGGTCTTTGAAATTTATTTTGCATAATAGGATTAGTATTTGGCTTTACTTGCGGAATCAAAGGAGATGTTCTTGGTTTTGCCGCTGATGGATCTGGTGTAGGCGGAATGTTTTCTGCTGCATGAGCAACACTTGCACCAAAAAGATCTTTAATTGCATTGTTTTCACTTGGCATATCGCTTACTAATTCTTTTTGAATTTGCAATGCATCTGCTTTTGCTTGTTTTGAATCAGCAGTATTTTTTACAATTTCTTGATCTTCTTGACTTTGTACTAAATTTTTTGCTGCTTCTAAGCGCGCAAGTTGACGCAATTCGCTATCAGATTTTGTTGCTTTATCAAGCACTAATTCTTTAATAGAAGTAAATTGAAAATAAGGAGTATCTGATGGAAATAACATTATACCAATTAAAAGAGATACTTTGATACTTCCTAATACAATAACAGTAGAAAGAATTCTATTCACAGTTTTTGCACTAAGATTTCCTAGCTTCTTTTCCTGCGGTAAGTTCGTCATAGAATTGTTGTTCTTTTCTTTTTTCTTCATGAACATATCTTGTTTCCTGCTTTTCTTTAAGTTTTTCTAATATCTTTTTATCTTTAGCTTTTTCTGTAAGTACTAGCCTTGCCTCTTCCACTTTTGTTGCCCAATACCTGAGCTTTTCTTGTGAAATTCGCAAATCTTCTCTCAAGGATTTTACAAAGTTTGCTATAAGCCACCTATTGTCTAAGTCCTCAGCTTTTAGGCTTTCTAGCCTGCTTTGCTCATTTGCTAGAGCCTGCATGATTTGGTCTAATCTATTACTTTCTCTAAGTCTTTCTTGTTCTACCTTTGCAAAAGCAACCTTTGCTTCCTGCTCTAATTGCTTTCGGTATTTGAGAACTTGTTCTAAGGAAAAAGTAAATGCCATATCATATAGCTCCCTGTTTCTTGTTTCTGTGTCATTTTACCGACATAGTTTTCAATATATAGTATATGTATAGCAAATAGCGTGCCAGATTTTTTTTACGTTATTTTAATTTGTTTCGCCACTCTGTGGACGAAACCTCGCTTACAAGAGGCGTGGCTCTTGTTTCACTCGCTGAAGCCTTTGTTCGCGTGGGGATCCCCTCGCTCTCATTTTATTTTTATATCAAATG
>CAYJHN010000288.1:0-1200 GCA_964369985.1 uncultured Desulfovibrionaceae bacterium
GAATTGAGAATTTCACTACATTCCTTATAAGCTCGCGGAAAGAAAATAACTTCGGCATGGCCTGTTAAATCTTCTACAGTGAGAAAAGCCATTTTATCGTTTTTCTTCGTGAGAATTTCTTTTTTACCCGTAATAAGAATAGGCACACGAACTTTATAATCGTGTGGATAATCGTCTAATTCATCAAGTTCCTTCACGTCTATACGGTGAAAATCTAAACGAAATGGCTGTATAGGGTGCGAGGAGAGAAAGAAACCTAAGGCTTCTTTTTCAAATTTAAGTAAATTTTCGTCTTCCCATTCTTCAATATCAGAAACTTTTTTAATGGCTGGATTGCCGTTTTCTGCATGGTAATCAGTAAGGCTTGAAACAGGAATATCTATGCCTAGATGCGGAATTGCAGGTGCTTCTTCAGGCGGTAAGAGTGAAAAAAGTGAAACTTGATTTGACTCTTTGTCTTTGTTTTTCTTTTGTGCCTTTGCAACTGTGAGTTCTAAAGAGAGCAATAGTGCTTTTCGGCTTACTTCAAAGCAGTCAAAAGCACCTGATTTTATTAATGCTTCTAAAACTTTTTTTGATACTTTACGCAAATTTACTCTGCACAAAAAGTCAAAAAATGAAAAGAAAGGATATGCCTTATCATCAGCACTTTTGGGCTGACCTTTTTCTTTTATTGCTTCGTTTCTAGCTTCAACAATAGCGTCAATAGCACCGTCGCCAATGCCTTTAACACCGCCAAGACCGTAAACAATAGTATTATTTACAGGGCTAAAATCACTTACAGAAGTTTGCACAGAAGGAGCAAGCACTGTTATGCCCATATCTCGGCAAGAAGCTATGTATTTCAATATCTTATCTTGGTTGCCTATTTCACTAGACAAAAGAGCAGACATGAATTCAACCTTGTGATAGGTTTTGAGGTAGGCTGTGTGGTAGGTGATAAGAGCGTATGCAGCTGAGTGTGACTTGTTAAAGCCGTATTCAGCGAATTTTTCCATAAGATCAAATATTTCTGTTGCGATTTTTGGATCTACTTCATTTTTTAGAGCACCATCAATAAATTTTGATCTTTCTTGTGCCATTGCTTCAGGGTTTTTCTTACCCATAGCACGGCGTAATAAATCCGCACCGCCAAGAGTGTAACCTGCAACAATCTGAGCAATTTGCATAACTTGCTCTTGATACACAATAACACCATAA
>CAYJHN010000288.1:1210-2149 GCA_964369985.1 uncultured Desulfovibrionaceae bacterium
TCTTTAAGGCATTGCTCAAGCGAAGGTAAAGGGTAGGTTACCTCGATTTCGCCATGCTTTCTTTTAATAAATTCGTCAACCATTCCTGACTTTAACGGGCCAGGGCGATAAAGAGCAAGCATAGAAATAATATCTTCAAAACAGTTTGGTTTTAATTGGCGAAGATATTGCCTCATACCTGAACTTTCTACTTGGAAAACACCATCAGTGTCGCCGCGTGAAAAAAGTTCAAATACATGCGGGTCGTTTAATTCTAAAGTATCAAGATTAGGAGCTTGCTTGCCTTGTTTAGTAATATTATCAAGGGTTTCTTGAATTAATGTCATTGTGCGGAGGCCAAGAAAGTCAAACTTCACAAGCCCAACTTTTTCCACCATCTTCATGTCGTATTGCGTTACTAATTCGTCTTTTTTGCCCTTATAAAGCGGCAAATATTCCACCATTGGCTTATCTGAAACAACAACGCCAGCAGCATGCGTTGAAGCGTGACGAGAAAGTCCCTCTAAACGCATTGAAATGTCTAGCAATTTTTTAATTGTTTTGTCGCTTGAATAAAGCGAATTTATTTCTGGCACTTGATCAATAGCTTTTTTAACCGTGATTTTTGGCTCATTTGGAATAAGTTTTGAAATAAAATCACAATCTTTATAAGGCACGTCCATTGCTCTGCCAACGTCTTTTACAACAGCCTTTGCCTTCATTTTACCAAAGGTGGTGATTTGTGCAACCTTGTCAGCACCGTATTTTTCGGCAACATAGCGTACAACATCAAGCCTCTTGTCTTCGCAAAAGTCGACGTCGATATCAGGCATGGACACACGTTCGATATTTAAAAATCTTTCAAAAAGAAGGTTGTATGGAATAGGATCTAGGTTTGTGATACGAAGTGCCCACGCAACAATAGAGCCAGCTGCCGAGCCACGACCTGGGCCAACAGGT
>CAYJHN010000289.1:0-2139 GCA_964369985.1 uncultured Desulfovibrionaceae bacterium
CAGTCGCACATGGCTGATATGTTGCTACGCCTTCCACCGGGTGGTGGCATGTTTCGCAAGAATATGCTGTATGTGTGTCGTGATTGAAAGTAACTGGCATCTTAGTCTTATTCATAACACTAGGAGTTGTAGGTACTTCTGGTTGTGCTGCAAATGCTGGAAGACAAAAAGCAACAATAGCAAGTAGAGCTAGTGATAAAAGTTTTTTCATAAAAACCTCCATTAAAAATAACCACAGAGATAGAGTATAAAAATTTGTATTTTCTGTCAAGCTCTCTTTATAAAAAGAAAAAAATATTACTAAACTTTTTAAAATAAAATAAATTTGACAAAAACCAGCAAAGCTAGCATACTAAACCTAATCTAGGACTATAAAAGTGAGAAAAAATGAAAATTTTATTTTTGCATAACAATTTTCCAGCACAATTTCATAGAATCTGTATTGAATTAGCAGCTAATAAAAACAATCAAATTGTTTTTATGTCTCGCTATGCAAGAAATGACATGCTTGCACCAAATGTCACACATTTTAAAATAAAAGAAGAAGAAAATAAAAAAGAAAACGACTTTACATCTGAACATCTTATGTATGTAAAGGCCTTGCACTCGCTTAAAAGTCGTGGTTTTGTTCCTGATATTATTCATGGCCACGCAGCTTTTGGCACTATTGCTTATGCAAAAGACATTTTTCCTCATGCCATTATTACTGGTTATTTTGAGTGGATGTATTCAAAAAACACAGAAAAATATATTAATCCAGACGATTATGACAATAACGTAAATAGAGCCATAAGACATACGCATGTAAATATGCTTACTATGGGAGCTTTTTCAAAAGTTTTTGCTGGAATCACACCAACACATTGGCAAAAAAATCAGCACCCTACCGAATATCATAACAAACTAGAAGTTTTGCACGAAGGCATTGATACAAACTTTTTTTCACCGCATTTAAAGGCAAAACCATCACCAAACTTTGCTACTTTTCTTGCAAATTTAAAGGGCAAGGAAATTATCACTTATACGAGCAGAGCTTTAGAAAAAATACGCGGCTTTGATACTTTTTATGAAGCATTACCAGAAGTTTTAGAACAAAGGCCAAATGCACATGTAGTTATTGTTGGCAAGGAAAAACCAGCCTATGGTGATTATGCCTCTAATAATCAACCTTGGCTTAAATATATGCAAGAAAAAGTAAAACTTGATCCTTCAAAACTTAGTCATATCAACTTTCTTTCTTACAATGATTACCAAGCCTTATTACAAGTTTCACATCTGCACATATACCTCACAGCGCCTTTTGTGCTTTCTTTTTCCATGCTTGAAGCAATGAGTTCAGCTTGTTTGATTGTCAGCTCTAAAACTTCGCCTGTGGAAGAAGTGGCAAAACACGAATACAACGCACTTCTTACTGATTTCTCAGATCCAAAGGCCTTGGCAAAAACAATGAGCGAAGCCCTAGCCAATAAAGAAGATCTAAGAAATTTAAGAAGTAATGCAAGAAAAACTATTCAAGAGCAATACAATCTTTCTTTATTACTTCCTAAACATGTAGATTTCTTTAAAAAAGCCTACGCACAAAAGTAAAAAAAGGTATATATATGTCTTTGCAAGAATTAGAACAAGAAGAATACAGCAAAAAAGTTGTACTTCGTTTTTCACATATAGGTGATATTATTTTACTTTCTGGTGTCCTTTATTGGCGATATAAAGAATATAAAGAAAAATTTATTATAATCACAGCTAAGGGTATGGATACCTTATTTGAAAACAATCCAGCAATAGAAAAGGTTGAAACCTTCACAAAAGAAGAGCTAAGAGGTAAAAATCTTAGAATAAACGTAAAGAAAATGGCGGAAAAATATCCTTTTCCTTTATATGACATGCATGTAACCTTTCGCACAAAGATATTTAAATCAGCATGGAAGAATCTAAAATATAGCTATCCAAAAGACGCAATAGCAAGACGAATCTTTCTTTTTTCAGGCCATAAAATAAGAAATAAATGCCTTGATTTGCATGTTGTTGAAAGGTATGCCTATAATTTTCTTGATAAAAGTCAATATAATTTAGTAACTAAAGACAAGCTTACTCCAAAAATTTTCCTTACAGAAGAAGAAAGAAATTTCGCACAAAATT
>CAYJHN010000290.1:0-2117 GCA_964369985.1 uncultured Desulfovibrionaceae bacterium
AAAAAGCTAAATCACCCAATGGTTTTTTCATACTCCATAAATGAAGTGTTTCTAGGTTTGGGGCGTTTTTAAGTGGTGTATAATCACTTACAGTTTCAGCAAAGAAGGACATATCTTTCAACTTTGGCATGTCTTGCATCCATTCAATTGTTGCCAAAGATGTAAGCCCTCCATTGAGACTTTTTACTTGTTTTAATTTGCCAAGACTTGAAAAATCAGCCTCTTTAACAGCATAGTAGTAAACAAGTTCAAGTTTTGAATTTGCCGCAAGTGGGCTGAAATCTTTTATAGTTGCACCATAGGCATTGAATTCTTTTAAGTTTGCTAAGCTAGATACTGAGGTTAAATCACCTACATTTGAATAACGCACATCTAGCTCTTCAATATTTGGCATTCCTTTTACTACAAAATCTAAATTTGGAACAAGAGCATAAGAAAGATCAAATTCTTTTACTGCAGGAGCAGAAGGTATACCTTCAAGTGAAGATAAGCCTTTTGCTGTAATTTCTACTTTATTAAGATTTGTAAGTTTTGCCATCCACTTTAAATCTTGCCCTTCGCCTTTATAATTTACTTTAATATGCTCTAAAGCAGTTAAGCCTGAAAGAGCAGATAAATCAGCAATGTGGTCAACATTGAGAGATAAGATTTTAAGATTTTTCAGATTTGAAAAAGGGGCTAAGTTAGTGAGTTCTTTTGAATCAGCTATTGAAAGTTCAGTAGCCTGTGAATAACTTTCAGCAAATAATTTCAAATCAGCATCTTTTATTTTTCTAAGTACAAATTCTGCTTCTGCAATAGGTTTTTCTTTTTCAGCCATTTCCTTAGTGGCATTTTCAATCATATCTTTGGTAATGCCTTCTTTGAAAGTGGTTGACCATGAAGAAACTTCATAAGAAGGTTCGGCAAAAGCGGGCATTGCTAGTGAAAGCGTAAGGGCAATAGAAAGAAGAATGTTTTTAATACTCATTATAAATGTTCCTTATATTTTATATTATTTTCTTTATTCTAGTGTATTTTCAAAACAATAGCATGTGCTCATTTACACATTTTAAGCTGATTTTTATACTTTTTTTCAATATTCTCTGATTAATTCTTTTCTTTTGCTCCATATTTTATAAGAATTTGTATAATATCTGCATGTTCTATATTAGTAGCTAGTATAAATGGACTGAGTCCTAGTGCATTAACAGTATTTGGATTTGCTCCATTTTCTAAAAGCATTTCAACTATTTCAAGATTTTCATTTGATATAGCATACTCAAGAGCCGTGCTATTCATAGATCCTGCAGTAAGATCAAGATTTGCTTTATGTGCAATCAATGTTTTTACAACATCATTACGGTTATTTATTGTGGCTACATGAAGTGGGGTATAAGGTCCATAGCTTCTTTCAAAAAGATATTCTGTGTAACTGTTTATGTCTGCATTGTTTTTTAAGGCATTTTTCACAGCTTGAAGATCGCCATGCTCAGAAGCTTTAAATAAAGCTTCATCATGTGCATTTGAAATCTTTTCAAATATAAAATATGAGCTGATATCAGAAACAAAAATACTTCCCCCTGTTTCACTAAAATCAAAAGGATATGGAATATTAGCAATTTTTATAAAAACTCCACGTGCATCGCTGTCATTAAAATACCAACTGTAAGCGTTTTTACCACGAGGAAATTCCTTATTTTTCGAATTATTGAAGAGCATTGTGCCATCTGCTAAAAATTCAATTTGAACTTGATCCTTTTTAGGAAAAGTGAGCTCATTATCAATCATCTGTGATTTGATAATCCATTTTCCAAGAAGTTCTTTTTTCGTTTTTTCAACATACATTTCTTCTGTCATTACATTGTTCACAAGCCAAGTGAGAACGGATTCAGCAACTTCGTAGGTTTTTTCATTTTGTATATTGCTTTCAATAGCTTCAAAAGCACTTTCTTCAGAAGCCGGGCCAGCACTCTTGCGAATTTTTATTGCATGAAAATTATCTTCATTTTCTAGCATAATAACATCAAATCGCTTTGGCTCATAAGGGTTTTCACAGGAATTTGGGAAAGCATACCAAGTTTCTTGAATGCCATTTTCATTTGAATCTTCCATAAAAGTTTTGTTTAAATACTCTC
>CAYJHN010000291.1:0-1651 GCA_964369985.1 uncultured Desulfovibrionaceae bacterium
TAAAAGTTTTAATTAAAAATTATTGATTGTGTAGAGCTGATTCGTCTTTGTAGAGTTTGTAAGTGATGGCATCTGCAAGAGCTTGCCAGCTTGCTTCAATAATATCGTAAGAAACACCCACTGTCACCCATGAAGAATCTTTATCATTGCTTTCAATAAGTACACGCACAACGGATTCTGTGCCTTTATGCGCACTTTCTTCATTGTTTGTCATTTGTGAACTTTCTACAGTAGCCGATGCAGCTGAGAGTACACGTACTTTAAAGTCACGAAGTTCAATGTCTGCAACATTTGGATAGAAAGGCGCAAGAGCTTTTTTTAATGCTTTGTCAAGAGCATTTACAGGACCAAAACCCGTTGCAGCTGTGTGTTCAACTACGCCTTCAACTTCAACCATAACAGAAGCTTCAGCAAATGGGGCAGTGTCTTTTTCTTCTCTTTGTTCTAATACTCTGAATTGAATGAGTTTAAAGAAATCACGCACGCCTTTTTGTGCAAGCTTTCTTAGAAGTAATAATTCTATGCTTGCTTCTGCTGCTGCGTAATCGTAACCAAGTGATGATTTTTTCTTTAATTCGTTGAAAAGTCCTTTTACTACAGGCTCGTCTTTATCAAGAATGAAACCAAATTTCTTTGCAAGCGAGAGTATATTACTTCTGCCAGCCATTTCTGTCATAAGTATTCTCTGAGAATTTCCAACGAGTTCAGGGGAAATATGCTCATATAATGAAGAATTTCTTGCCACTGCAGAAACATGAATACCGCCCTTGTGTGCGAAGGCTGAATTTCCAACAAATGGTTGACGTGCAAATGGTGTCATATTTGCAATTTCTGCAAAATAAGAAGAAACAGAAGTAAGTTCTTTGAGTTTTTCATTGTCTAAACATTTGAATTGATTGTTAGATTTCAATTGTAAAACAGGAATAACTGAGCAAAGATTTGCATTGCCGCATCTTTCGCCAACGCCGTTTATACTGCCTTGCACTTGGGTTGCACCTGCTTGGACTGCTGCTAATGCGTTTGCAACAGCTAATTCGCAATCGTTATGCGGATGTATTCCAATATGTGCTTTTGGGAAGTTTTTTATCACGTCTTTGACAATTTCAGAAATTTCATTTGGGAGCGTACCACCATTAGTATCGCAGAGAACTAAGGTTTTTGCTCCTGCTTCGTAGGCAGCTTTTAGGGCTGCTAGAGCGTATTGTGAATTTTTCTTATATGAATCAAAGAAGTGTTCAGCATCAAAGAAAATATCGTAAAATACTTTATTTCTGGAATTTTTTAAAAATTCGAAAGTAGAAGAAATTACTTCTAAATTTCTTTCAGGTGTAATTCTTAAAGCTTCTTTTGCATGGACTTCACATGATTTACCAAAAACAGTAAGTACTTCTGCTTTTGATGCTATGAGTGCGAGAAGGTTACTATCTGTATCGGCAGTATTGCTTGGGTGATGCGTGCTACCAAAGGCTGCTATTTTTGAATTTTTTAGAGAATAATTTTGTATTTCTGTAAAAAATGCAGTATCAACAGGATTTGCACCAGGCCAGCCACCTTCGATATAGTGCACACCAAGCTCATCAAGTTTGAGTGCGATTTTCACTTTATCTGTGGTAGATATGTTTACATCTTCACTTTGTGCGCCGTCTCTAAG
>CAYJHN010000291.1:1661-2115 GCA_964369985.1 uncultured Desulfovibrionaceae bacterium
ATTCAGTATGCAATGTACGAACTGCGAGTTCTGTGTATTTTTCTTCAATAACCATAGAAATTTTAATTTCAGAGGTAGAGATCATAAGAATATTGATATTTTCTTTTGCAAGTGCGTCAAAAGCTCTTGCTGCAACACCTGAATGGTTTCGCATACCAACACCAATAACTGAGATTTTTGAAATATTTGTGTCGCTTTCGTAGCTATCTGCACCAACTTTAGCTTTAACTTCTTCCATAACATTAAGTGCGCGCTTCAAGTCTTTTCTTGAACAAGTGAAAGTCATGTCGGTAAGGCCATCACGTGAAGTTTTTTGCACTATCATGTCAACAATGATATTGTTTTGATCTAAAGCGGCGAAAATTGTTGCTGAAACACCAGGTTTGTCAGCTACATTATTAATAGTTACACGAGCTTGATCTTTGTCAAAGGCAATGCCTGAGACAAGAACTGA
>CAYJHN010000292.1:0-2101 GCA_964369985.1 uncultured Desulfovibrionaceae bacterium
TTGTGTGTCTATGAAATATTGTGCTAAAATAAGGAATTTGCTTTAGAGGGAGATGCTTTCCGAAAAATCTTCTGAGGAGCGTACTTAAGTACGTGACGATGAAATTTTTCGCAAACATTTTCATATGAAGTAAATAACTGTTTTAGTGGTAAATATTTCATAAACAAACATACACAGAACGAGCAAAGCTAGTTCAAAGTATAAGACAAACATAAACATAAAAACCACATTAACATAAGAATAACATATTAATCAATTAACATAACAATCACACAACATAACAATCACTTAACATAAATAAAGCACGTCTTCCTTATTCTTCTAAAGAAAGGAAAACGTGCTTTTCTACTTTAATTTATCTTACTATCTTTTCAAAACTACTCACCTATGGCAATATTTCCAACAGCTTGTAATCTAATGTCAGCAGGAATTTCCGCTTGTGATATGATAGCAAGGTTTGGAATAAATCTTGTAATAAGATTTGCTAAATGCGAACGTACACCCGGAGTAACTAATAAAACTGGTTGCCCGTCACCTATGAAGGTTTTTTCTAAAGTATCATTGATATTATTCACAAGCTTTTGTGCTGAAATTGGGTTCATTGCAAGATATGATCCTGTATCTGTTTGCCTAATAGACTCTTGTACCATTCTATCGGCTGCTGGATCTAATGTAAATACACTGAGCGTGTTATTTGCACCCATATATTGCTTTACAATAGAGCGAGAGAGTTTTTCGCGTACAAATTCAGTTAGATATTCAGGGCCTTTTACTACTTGCCCTTGATCTGCTAATGTTTCAACTATAGTGAGCATATCACGTATGGATACATTTTCTCTTACAAGACTTTGCAATACTTTTTGTACAACGCCAAGACTAAGCGTATTTGGAATAAGATCTTCAAGAGCTTTTGGAGAATGCTTTCCAAGAGTATCAAGTAAAGCTTGCACTTCTTGTCTTCCAAGAAATTCGGGAAGATGCTTTCTAAGAGCTTCTGTAAGGTGAGTTGCTATTACTGTAGCAGGATCTACAACTGTGTAGCCAGCCATGAGTGCTGCATCTTTTTGACTTTCTGGTATCCAAAGAGCTGGTAAGTCAAATGCTGGTTCACGAGTTTCAATACCTTCAACCTTGCCTTTTGCGTTACCTGGATCCATTGCGAGATAGTGATCAATAAGAATTTCTGCAGAGGCCACTTGGTTACCTTTGATGAGCAATGAATACTGGCCTGGTTTGAGTTGTAAATTATCTCTAAGATGTAAAGATGGAATAACAACACCCATATCAAGAGCAAATTGACGACGTATTGAACGTATACGGCTAAGAAGATTACCATTTTGATTTTCGTCAACAAGTGGAATAAGCCCATAGCCAACTTCAAGTTCAAGTATATCAAGAGGAAGTAAGTTTTGCACTTCTTCTGGTGATTGTGGTTTTTGTGCGGCATTTTGTGCTTTGCCTTTGCCTTTTGCGTCTTCGCCGCCTTTTCCAGCTTTTGCTTTTGCGCTTGAAAGACGAGATTTTTCAAGTTTTGTGCTTGCATATAAGAGGCCTACAGCAAATACTAAGAAAGGAACTGTTGGCAAACCTGGAATTAAGGCAAATATAAAGAGAACGCCTGACACAACTTTGAGCACCTTTGTATTGTAAGAAAGCTGTGAAATATATTCTTCGCCCATTTTTGCTTTTGATGCTGCACGAGAAACAATCAAACCAGCAGCAACAGAAATAATGATTGATGGAATAGTAGAGACAAGACCATCACCAATAGAGAGTAATGAAAAAGTCATCAAAGCTTCGCCCCATGGCATTCCTTTTTGAAGAATACCAATGAGTATACCACCGATTAAGTTGATTAATGTGATGATTAAACCAGCAGTTACATCACCTTGTACGAACTTTCCAGCACCGTCCATAGCACCATAAAAATCAGCTTCGCGGCGTAAATTTTCACGACGCAATGTTGCTTCTGGCTCGTCTATAAGCCCAGCATTCAAATCAGCTTCAATAGCCATTTGTTTACCTGGCATAGCGTCCAAGGTAAAACGAGCTGCAACTTCTGCGATACGTGTCGTACCAGTTGTAATAACTACCTTATTCA
>CAYJHN010000293.1:0-2080 GCA_964369985.1 uncultured Desulfovibrionaceae bacterium
CTTTCGCTTGGTTGAGATTTTCTGTCTGCTTTAAAGATGAAGCATAATAGTAAAGAAAAACTGGTGTCATATCTTCAGTTTTAACTTTTGCAAAAAGAGTATTAGCCTCATCATACATTTCTAACTTAATATACATTACAGCAAGTTCAACACTAGCTTGTGTGTTTTCTGGATGTTTTTTTATATAGTTTTCTATTGTTTTTACAGCTTTTTCTTTCTCTTGGGCTTCTATATAGGCTTCAACTAGTAAAAGTGTTGCGTTAAGATCGTTTGGATTTATCTTGAGTAAACTATGTAAAACTTCAACGGCATCGTCATAATGCCCATTCACTAAAAGCCAAGCAACAACTTCCATCAATGGTGCTTTTTGCGGATCAAGCTCTAAAAATGTATCAATGGAATTCTTTACTGTGTCTAAATCGTTATTTTTAATTGCGTGATCTAAAGCTAAATACGCATAAAATAATTTATCATTTCCACTTGTATTCAAGCTTATACTTTGATTATTAGACAAAGTATCTTTATCAGAGCATGCAGTTAATGTAACATTAACAAAGGCTAAGCAAAAAGCAAGTGCAAGTAATTTCATTAAAGATTTATATGAATATGTAAAAGGGATTGATTTAATAAAATTCATAAATTAATCTTCCTGAATCCAATCTTCTGAAAAATCATCAATTTCAGAGTTAAAATAGTTACGCATTTTTGCAACTAAACGTGCTTCTAACTGTCTGATTCTTTCTCGTGTCACATTATATTTTTCGCCAATTTCTCTTAAAGTCATAGGGTCATCTGTAAGAAGCCTATTTTCAAGAATAAAAGTTTCTTTTTCAGTTAAAAGTGGAATGAAGGCGTCTATTTTATCTCTTATGATTTCAGTAATTTCACTTTCAGCAAAGCCCTCTTCTATTCCTTGTGTTAGAGCAGGTAAATAATCAATACGCGAAACAGATCCATGCTCTTCTGTAACAGGCATATCTAATGAAAGGTCTGTAGAATCGAGCCTTTGCTCCATTTCAGAAATATGTTCTTTTGAAACGCCAAGTCTTTCAGACAAAACATCAAGATCAGGATTGAAACCCTGTGAGATAAGCTTTTGTTTTTCTTTATTTAAATTATAAAACAACTTACGCTGAGCTTGGGTAGTACCAATTTTTACCATGCGCCAGTTATCCATAATAAATTTTAGAATATAGGCACGAATCCAAAATGTTGCATAGTATGAAAATTTAATTCCCTTATCAGGATCAAATTTATTAACAGCTCTTAATAGGCCAATATTACCCTCTTGAACTAAATCTAAAACATTTTGCATCCATCTTCTTTGAAATTCCATTGCGATTTTAACAACTAAACGCAAGTGTGAAGATACAAGTCTAAATGTTGCATCCATGTCGTTATTATCACGTATTTTTCTTGTAATTTCTAGCTCTTCTTCAGGTTTAAGAAGAGGAAAAGAAGAAATTTCTCTTAAATATAATTGTAAATTGTCGCGTACAAGCACATTTGGTAAATGTGTTTTTTTCACTTGCAATTGAGTTGTTTCAGCAGACATAGGTAAAGACTGCTCTGTAGAAAGAGTATTATCGTCATCTAAGTCGTAGAAATCATCATCTTCATAATCAAGTTGATCAAGTAAGCTTTCGTCTGAAACAGTTTCAAGATCGTAATTTTCTTCATCGACTATTTCAGGTTCAATAGTTTCGATGTTTTCTTCTATATCATCATCAAGCATTTCAGGTATCAAAGCTTCTTTTACAATTTCAGGCTCTTTAGCTTGACCTTTTTGTTTCTTCTTTGAAGATATTTTTTTATCGCTATTATCTTTATCTAGACTTTTCTTTTTTGTCGTGCTAGTTTCACTTTGCAAAATAAATTCCTTTTGTAATATACAATGTACATAAGGCACCATTAATCTAAATTAATCATATACCACTTTTCAATACTTATCAATCTTTTTCTTTATGATAATTTTTTTATAATTTAATTTATTTTATCAATTATATTGAATACTTTTACAGCTTTTGGAGTTATTATGAATACTATTTCTTATTATTTACAAAAAAACGAATTATTACTA
>CAYJHN010000294.1:0-2079 GCA_964369985.1 uncultured Desulfovibrionaceae bacterium
TAAGAAATGTGCTAGAAATTATCATGCTTGATATCATGTATGATCTCCCTTCTAAGCCAAACCTTAAAACTGTCATCATCACAGAAGAAGCAATCCAAGGTAAAGACCCGCTCTTTATCACAAAGGAAGATTAGCTAAACAAGGCAAAGAGCCGCTTTTTATTGCTAAAAGCAATTTAATGTAATTAAGGAAGTTTAAAAAGGACTTATTATGTCATCAGTAAATAACACAGAAGAAATACAAAACTTGCAACTGCCTTTCATGGCTTTGCGTGAAGTAGTTATTTTTCCAAAAGCTATTGTCCCACTCTTTGTTGGGCGTGAAGCCTCTGTTCGTGCTATTGAAAATGCCCTAACCTCCTACAATAAAAAAGTTTTCTTAGTCACTCAAAAAGATGCCTCTCTCAATTCGCCAAAAGCAGAAGATCTCTACACTGTAGGCGTTGTGAGCCGTATTCTTCAAATATTACACTTGAATGACGGTAGCATTAAAGTACTTTTTGAAGGAATGTACAGAGCAAGTTGGTCTAGCCTTAATGAAGAAGGCAAGCCATTTGGCTCTGGCCCTATTCCTTTAATAAATACAAGAGCTTTACCTGATTTAGAATACGACAACGACGAAGCAAGAGCATTAGTGCTTGCAAGTCATTCTGCTTTAGATGAATTTTCTAAAGTAAATAAACGCTTTACACAAGAACATAAAGCTGTAACCATAGGCTTGAAAGAGCCTGGCCGTTTAGCCGATGTTATTATGCCGCATCTCAAGCTTGATTTTCCTGCAAAGCAAGAAGTATTAGAGATTTTAGATCCAAAATTACGCCTTGAAAAAACTTTTTTCTATCTTTCTTCTGAAATAGAATTGTTAGATTTAGAAAAGAATATTAAAAATCGCGTAAAAACGCAGATGGAACAAAATCAAAGAGAATATTATCTCAACGAACAAATAAAAGCCATCAACAAAGAAATGGGACACGATGATGACCCAATGGCTGATTATAAAGAACTTGAAGATAAGATAAAAGCAAAAAATATGCCTGAAGACGTGCGTGAAAAAACTTTGCGTGAACTTAAAAAACTCCGTACTGCTGGCACATCGTCTGGTGAATACACAATTATAAGAAACTATATAGACTGGGTGCTTGAATTGCCTTGGCTTGATTTGAAACAAATCAGCATAGACATTCAAGAAGCAAAAAAAGTATTAGATTCTAAACATTTTGGACTTGAAAAGCCAAAAGAACGTATAATTGAATATTTAGCTGTACAAAAAATGGCAGAACAAAATCAAGTTCAAGGCTTAAAAGGCCCTATTCTTTGTTTTGTTGGCCCTCCTGGTGTTGGTAAAACAACTTTAGCTCGCTCAGTAGCCGAAGCAACTGGCAGAGATTACGTTCGCCTCTCTCTTGGTGGTGTTCGTGACGAAGCAGAAATTCGTGGACATAGAAGAACCTATATAGGTGCAATGCCTGGCAAAATTCTTATGTCACTCAAAAGAGCTCAATCAAATAACCCGCTCTTTTGCTTAGATGAAATTGATAAAATGTCTTCTGACTTTAGGGGCGATCCATCGGCTGCCTTACTTGAAGTGCTCGACCCTGAACAAAATTCCACCTTTGCAGATCATTATATTGATGCGGATTACGATCTTTCACAGATCTTCTTTATCACTACAGCCAATACTTTGAGTGACATACCGCCTGCACTTCGTGACAGAATGGAAATAGTAACTATTCCTAGCTATTTAGAAACTGAAAAGCTCCATATAGCAAAGGACTTTTTACTTCCAAAACAAATAGAAGAACATGGCTTAACTAAGGAACAATTAAAAGTTGATGACAATGCTTTTCTTGATATTATAAGATATTACACAAGAGAAGCTGGCGTGCGTACACTTGAAAGGCAAATAGCAACTTTATGCCGTAAAGCAACTATGAAGCTTATTGAAGGAAAAAGAAAATCCATTCATTATACAAAGAGAAATCTTGAAAAAGCTCTAGGCCTAAAGAAATACCGTTTTGGTGAAAGAGAATTAGAAGCAAAACTTGGTGTAGCAACAGGTTTAGCCTATAATGAACGTGGT
>CAYJHN010000295.1:0-1690 GCA_964369985.1 uncultured Desulfovibrionaceae bacterium
AATTTGCGGTGAAGCGTCAGGCTTCTTTTTTCTAGCTTATATCTTATTCAAGCTTCATTTACTTTCGTTGAAATGCAAGTTTTCTATACTTAGTACTTGCTATAATGATTTTTTTTCTCTACACTTTCATTGCAGACGAATATTACATTCTCATTATTTCATTTTATTGAGTACTAGATGCGCAAAATTATATTACTTATTAATCTCTTGGCTATTTTAATTTTTTCAACTTTTCAATTTTTTCACAAGAAGAGCATTTAAAAAGTGGTAAAACAATCTTTATAGAACTAGCACCTTTAGATCCGCGCTCCCTTATGCAAGGCGATTACATGGATTTAACATATAAAATAGAAAATACAATATATCAGCTATATAATCACTTAAGCAAAGATGGACTTTCAATTCAGGGTAATCTTATTTTAAAAATAGATGAGAATAATCTTGCACAGTTTAAGAAAGTTTATACTGAAAATGATGCACTAGCACAAAATGAGATACTATTGCCTTTTGCCTGTGAAGCTCGTGTGCAAATTCCTTTATCTTCAAGTTTTTTCTTTGAAGAGGGTGCAGCAAATTTTTATGAATTTGCTGAATACGGTGTATTTTCTTATGATGAGGGTAAATATATTCTTGTTGATTTAGCTGATGAATATAAGAGAATAATAAAGGGGCCTTATGGTGAAGAAAATTTCGAAGCATTTAGGCAAGAGATATTTGACTTAAGGTTTTAAGATGAAATAGTACGAAAAAAACTTTCCTATGATATACGAAAGAAAAAAATTGATATACAACAACTTCAAAATAAAAATTTGGCCCTTCAAGATCTTAGCTCTTTAGATTTGTCCAATGCAAATTTTGAGCATACTGTTCTTGTTGACGCAATACTTAATGATGCTTCACTTTATAGTGCACAGCTTTCTTATACAAATCTTACTTCAGTAGCATTAAAAAAGGCTAATTTTAATAAGGCAAATCTGTATCAAGCAGATTTATCTGATACTAAAATGGCTGAAAGATATACTGATAAGGCCTTTCAAACTGCTGCATCTTTTATAAATGCTTCATTAAAAGAAGCTGATTTATTTAATGCTTATATGGATTTTGTTGACTTTTCTAGTGCCGATTTCACACAAGCTAGGCTTATTTATGCTCACGCAAATTCAGCCAATTTTTCAAATGCAATTCTTGATTATGCTAATCTTTGCTACGTTGAGATGCAAAACACTTCATTTGTTAATGCATCTTTAAAAAATACTATTTTTTCTGAAGCAAAATTAAAAAAAGCTGACTTTACAAATGCTAATTTATCAAATGCCAATCTCACAAAGGCAAAGCTAGATGAGGCTTTGTTTGTAAATGCTGATCTTACAAATGTTAATCTTACTTATGCATCATTAACTGATGCTCTTTTTTCTAACGCAAATTTAGAAAATGCTTATCTTATGATAGATAATGTAAAATATATTTTTACAGGTGTAAATTCCCAAAAATATCTTTATTTTAAATCTACAAGCAATGACTATATAAGATTTAAAGTTGGGGACGCAACAAATGTAAAGGGCATTCTTGAGGATTTATCAACAAATGTAGATTCTCTTAATCTAAAACTAGAATATCTAGACTAAATTTTTATTCTTTTAATATAAAGCTAAAGATACTTATTATGACAACAAATACATTAAATACTTTT
>CAYJHN010000295.1:1700-2071 GCA_964369985.1 uncultured Desulfovibrionaceae bacterium
AAAAGTTGCCAAAGTTTGAGCATATTTTATTCTTTTATGCTTGGAATTTCTTGCTTATTGCTAAGCATTATTTTCTTTTTTGCTTTTAATTGGCAAGAAATGACAGATTTAGTTAAACTTGCTTCATTGCAAATCATGTTAATTTTATCTGTTGTTATTGCTTTGTATTTTAATGCAAGTTCACTTATATCTAAGCTTTTTTTCACTTCTGCCTCTGTGCTTGTTGGGGTGTTTTTAGCTAGTTTTGGGCAAATATACCAAACAGGAGCTGATTCTTATTTGCTTTTCCTTGCTTGGAGTGTGGCTATCTTTTTATTTGTACTTTATTCTTCCTTTGCTCCTTTGTGGATAATATTTCTTTTAATTGTAAA
>CAYJHN010000296.1:0-2017 GCA_964369985.1 uncultured Desulfovibrionaceae bacterium
TTTTTTATTTATATTTTTTATTTTATTTTTTTTATAATCATATGAAATAATTATATTTTTATTTTTAATATTTTTTAAGAGGTTCAGAATATTGGAACGTATTTTTTAAAAATTGTTTGTTTACTCAATGAGTTTTTCTTCAATGATTTCAATAAGATTTAATTTTTATTTTTATCTCTAAACTATTGATAAAAGCAAAAAAAAGTATTTTTACAATCCTTATTTTTTTGTAAAATAAAAGTTATTTTTTATTATTTATTGACATCAGCTTTTTGCTTGTGCTATTTTAGCAAAAGTATAAATAGTTTTTTATTTAGCAAAATTAAAAATATCTCTGTATTTTCAAATAGATATATTTTTAATTTTTACTAAATTTTTTATTACTATTTTATAGATTAATAATTTTACGCTTTTAATTATTGCTGAAACTTAAATTTTTGTATAAATTTAAGTAAATCCGCACAAATTTTAAAAGCAAGACTATGGGGTGCACATGGATTTTAATGCTTATTCGGTTCTTATGGATTTTGGTTTGGTAAGTATGTTGTTATTTATAGCAACTTTTTTGCGAGCAAAACTCACAATCTTTCAAAAAATATTTATGCCAGCCTCATTAATCGCTGGTTTACTAGGACTTTTACTTAGCCAGCAGGTTTTAGGCATTATTTCTTTTTCATCAAAAGCAAGTTCCTATAGTTATCTTCTTATTATTCTTATGTTTGCCTCATTACGAATTGGCCACACAGAAAAACATTCTAGTATTAAAGTTGCTTTAAAGCAGTGTTTAGATACAACAGCACTCAGTGCTGCCATGTCTTTTTTTCAATTTGGTTTTGCCTTAGTTATTGGCACAACAATACTTTATCCTTTCATTGGTGATATTTCTTCAATGTTTTCCACTCTCATGCCAGCTGGTTTTATGGGCGGGCATGGCTATGCAGTGACAGTTGGTGAAATATATGTTCAAAACAATGGCTTTACAGACGCAAATGATGTGGGCATTACCTTTGCTACCTTTGGTTTATTACTTGGTGTTTTTATTGGTGTTATTCTTATTAACATTGGTGTAAGAAAAGGCTGGAGCCGATTTGTGCCTTCGCTAGATTTCAACCATTTGCCAATTTCTTTGCGTACAGGGCTTTTATCCGAAAATGAGCAAGTAGGTTTAGGAAAAGAAAAAACAAATTCCATGGTAATTGATTCTCTTGCGTGGACTTTATCTTCTATTGTTATGGTTGGCGCAGCAGCTTATTGCACAGCTGAATTTGTGTCTAACACTTATGGTTTCAATTTGCCAACTATTGTTATTGCAATGCTTTACGGTTTAGCCTTGCAATGGTTTTTAGATAAATTTCCTATTGGTAAGCAAATAGACAAAAAAACAGTGCAACACATTGGTGGTTCGCTTGTTGATTATTTAGTGGCTTTTTCTATTGCTACATTAAACCTTCAGGTGATTATCACCTATGCTGTGCCTTTATTAATTCTCACCTCTTTTGGTATTATTTTTATTCTTTTCTTCTTTTACTTTGTTGCAAGAAAACTTTTCAATTCCTACTGGTTTGAACGTTCTATATTTATTCTTGGCTGGTCTTTTGGAATTTTAGCTATTGCTGTGACCTTATTAAGAATTATTGATCCAGACTTTAAAAGCGACACTTTATCAGACTATGCCACTGCATATACTGTTGTAAGTCTTACTGACTTGATCAACATAACTCTTGTTCCTCTCTTGGTAGCACAAGGTTTTGGGCTTTCAGTTGGTTTTTCTCTTATATGTGCAGGATTAATTTGTTGCTTTACTGTGTATAAGGTTTTTGGCATACAAAAATTGCCAAATAATATGCCACGTCCAGGCGAAGCTCTTATTGCAGCTCAGCACGAAGAATAAAGAGAAGTTAGTATTATGTTGAGTATGTTGAGGGGGAAAAAAACACAAAAAAAAAAAAAAATTTTTAAAAAAAAAAAATAAAATAAAAAAAAAAAAATTTAAAAAAAAAAAAAAAAAACCAAAAAA
>CAYJHN010000297.1:0-1992 GCA_964369985.1 uncultured Desulfovibrionaceae bacterium
ATTTATACAAGCTTAGTTATTGCAAACATCATTCTTCTAGCTATAGGTGTTATGGGAATTTCAAGTTTTTGTAGAATAGTACAAGTGCCTTTCAAGATATTATACCCAATTATTGTGTTTACATGCCTTATGGGTGCTTATCTTACACAATACGCTCTTTTTGATATCACACTTGTTATATTTTTTGCTATAGTTGCAACATTTATGCGTAAGTTTGATTTTCCAGTTGTTTGTTTTCTTATAGGCTTTATTCTTACACCAACATGGGAAACCTCTCTACAACAAGTTATTATCTCCTCAGAACAAAATCCAATGATGTTCTTAGAAAGACCAGTAGCACTTATACTTTTAGCAATAACTCTCTTTATTATTTTCAAAACCACATATTCTACCTTTAAACACAAATAGGAGTTCATCTCTATGGCTAATATACAAGCTTCACGCGAAAAAGAATTAACTATACAATCTATAAATGATGTTGAAACAGTAGAGCTTTTTTGTGATATTCTCATTATTGGTGGCGGCAATTCTGGTTGTTTTGTTGCAACTGAAGCTGCGCTCAAAAATCCTGATGCTAAAGTTATTATCATGGAAAAAGCTGAAATAATGCGTTCAGGTGCATGTTCTGCTGGAATGGACGCTCTGAATACATACATTCCTAAAGATAAAACACCAGAAGATCTTGTTCGCTGGAGCAGACAGCAAGTAGGCGGAGGCCCTATCAGAGAAGATTTAGCTCTTAGTAATGCTCAAGAACTTAATGAATCTATTGACGATTTAGAACGTTGGGGTTTGCCTATACTAAAAGACGAGCATGGCAATAAGCGTTATCGTGGTAAATGGGATATTTCTATTCACGGCGAACAACTAAAACCTATCATGGCTGAAAAAGCGATTGAAAGCGGTGCAGATGTTTATAATCGTGTTGTTGCAACGAGCCTTATTATGGATAATGATAAATGTATTGGAGCAACAGGACTTGGCGTGCGTGATGGTAAATTTTATGTAATATATGCAAAATCTACTGTTATTTCAACAGGTGGTGCAGCTACTCTTTATAAATCTTACACAGCCGATTCCACTGACAGCGGTGCACAAATTTGGATGTGCCCATATTGCGTAGGTAGTGGTTATGCTATGGGTTTTAGAGCTGGTGCAGAACTTACAAGTTTAGAGCAAAGATGGGTTGCCACAAGAACAAAAGACTTTTGCGGCCCTGTTGACACAATTTCTGTTGGCTATAATGCCCCTATAGTAAATGCTAAGGGTCAGAAAATTATGGATAATTACAAAGAGTTAGGCGGCGAAGCTGCTCCACGTTTTGTCCGTGTAAATGCCCCAATGGAAGAATGGAGACAAGGCAGAGGGCCCTGCTATTGCGATACCACTCACCTTAAGCAAGAAAAAGTTGATGAAATGATGGCTGATTATCTCAACGAAAGACCTTCCTTTGTTCTTTTTCTTGCAAGTAGAGGGCAAGACATCACGACTGATCCAATCGAAATATACGGCTCAGATCCTTACATCATGGGTGGGCACACAGGAAGTGGTTTTTGGGTAGATATTAATAGAATGACTACTATTCCAGGTTTATTTGCTGCTGGCGAAACTGCTGGTGGAAACCCAAATAAATTTGTAGGTGGCTGCTGTGCTGAAGGAAAACTCGCTGCTCGTGGTGCTTTAGATTATAATAAAAGTCTTTCTGACTTTTCTACTGATGCAGCACATATAAAAGAAAGCATAGAACAAGAAAAGCTAAGAGTATTTAAACCGTATTTGCAAAGAAATGAAGATGGCGTATCTGCGATTGAAATGAAAGAAAGACTTCAAAGACTCATGGACGAATATGCTGGAGGTATTAGCCAGTTTTACAGAACAAACGAAGAATCCTTAGACTATGCTTTAAAACATATAGCTATATTACAATCTCAATTTCAATACTTAAGAGCAAATAATCTGCATGAAATAATGCAAGTAATGGAAACTATTGAT
>CAYJHN010000298.1:0-1985 GCA_964369985.1 uncultured Desulfovibrionaceae bacterium
TTTCTTGTTGTGATGACTTGGTTAGCTGAATCGATATCTTTTTGTGGTGTGAAGTGGTCCATGACAAGGGCGACTTTGTTTTTATCAAACACTTTTTTTGCACCCATTTCTCTGAATGATTTGATTGCAAGCGGTGCTGTGATGTCATTGGCGAGAACGAGATCGACCTTACATTGGACGATCTGACCGGCTCCTTTAATTGTATCTTGCGTATGTGACTGCAAGATTTTTTCGGCAAGTGTATGCGACATATATTAATCTCCTTAAAAAATTCCATAAATTTTGTTATTTAGTCCTTATTGTCTAGCTCTTTTTTAACAAGTCTATTCAAAGCGTCAATATAAGCTTTTGCTGAAGCAACAATAATATCAGGGTCAGCGCCCTTACCTACTGTAGAAAGTCCGCCTTCTGTAATGTTTACAGTTACTTCACCTAAAGCATCTGTTCCGCCAGTGATAGCGTTTACAGTATATTTTTCAAGTGTTGGGCGACGTTCAATGATATGTGAAATAACATTAAGTGCTGCATCAACAGGGCCAGCACCAAAGCCAGCAAACTTCTTCACTTGATCGTTGATTTCCATTGCAATTGCGGCAGTTGCTGGTAATTCACCAAAGCCAGACTGCACTGAAAGCGAAAGCAATTTATATGTATCAGGCACACGATAGATTTCGCCCATGATAAGTGATTCGATATCTTCGTCGTGAATGATTTTCTTTTTGTCAGCTAACACCTTAATTGCATTGAAAATTGTTTCTAATTTTTCTTCATCAAAGTCATAGCCAAGTGCTGTTAATTTAGAACGTACAGCATTTCTGCCTGAATGCTTACCTATAACTAAATCAGAAGTTGTTCTGCCAATAGATTGCGGTGTCATGATTTCATAGGTTTCACGATTTTTGAGCATGCCATCTTGGTGAATACCTGATTCATGAGCAAAGGCATTACCGCCAACAATAGCCTTATTTGCTGGAAGTGGACGGCCTATAATCAATGATAAAAGTCTGCAAGCAGGATAAAGTTGTTCTGCAACGATATTTGTTTCAAAAGGATACATATCGTTACGAGTTTTCATAACCATAACAAATTCTTCAAGTGAAGCATTACCCGCTCTTTCACCAATTCCGCAAAGTGTGACTTCTGCTTGTCTTGCACCAGCTTTCACAGCAGCTAAGGTATTTGCAACACCAAGTCCTAAATCATTGTGGCAATGTACAGAGAAAACAGCTTTGTCCGCATTTGGAGTGTTATCAATAATATATTTGATAAATTCGCCATAATTGTCAGGAGTTGCATAACCAACTGTGTCAGGAAGGTTGATAGTTGTTGCACCAGCTTCAATTACTGCTGTGACAAGTCTTACCAAGAAATCCTTGTCAGAACGTGAAGCATCTTCAGCTGAAAATTCCACATTTGAAGTGTAAGAAACTGCACGCTTAACACCAGCAACAGCCATTTCAACAACTTCATCAGGTGTTTTGCGTAATTTATATTCCATGTGAATAGGTGAAGACGCTAGAAAAGTATGTATGCGTGGGTATTTAGCATCTTTAATAGCTTCCCAAGCACGGTCTATGTCATTAGGTACACAGCGAGCAAGCGCCGCTACCTCTGATTTTTGTAGTGAGTTTGCAATAGCCCTTACTGCTTCAAAGTCGCCATTGCTTGAAGCTGGAAAACCTGCTTCAATAACATCAACACCAAGAGCTTCTAATTGTGAAGCAAGACGCAATTTTTCCTGCAAGTTCATTGTTGCACCAGGACTTTGCTCGCCATCTCTTAATGTTGTGTCAAATATTTTAATAATATCCATATCATGCACCGTCTGTATTAAAATGTCTATATAAGGTTGTAATGCACAAAAATAACGAAAAAGCTTTTTTTTTGCAAGAGTTAAAAGAGGGGTATTCGATTTTATTTTTTTTGTTTATTTTTTTTGCCTTCGGCGACCAAAGGACTACCGTCCTTTGGAAACCTTTACAGTG
>CAYJHN010000299.1:0-1964 GCA_964369985.1 uncultured Desulfovibrionaceae bacterium
TGAGTAAAGTAATTGAAAATATCAAGCAAATTGAATACGAAAAAATAATGCTCCTTTCTCCTATTACTATTTTAGATGGGCATTCATACGACAGATATCTTGCTGAATTTCATGATATTTATCTTGATCAAATCAAAAATGCGGGAACGATTCTTCTGTCAAAAATGGAAGCAAGCTCAGAAGATGAAATAAGAGCATTGCATGAGAATATTTCGCAACTAAATCCTAGTGCTCAGCTTATTTCTAGGCACTATACCAAAGAAAATGATACTTGGTGGCATGAATTATTACGAAAACAGCTGAGTGGTAATATTTTGCCACTTGAAGAGACAGCAGATCCTAATATTGAAAATATTGGTTTGAATTATGTCAAACTTGAACATGAAAATGAACTTCTTCTCTTATTAAATGATATTTTGCGTCTCAAATATGGAAATATTGTGCGTGCAAAAGGCTATTTAAAAGCCGGTAAAGCATGGTTGAAATTTGATCTTGCTGATAGGCTTTATGCAATTACTGGAATTGAGCCTATGAAAGAAAGTCGCGTTGTTTTCATTGGTAAAGATATTAAAAGAAATGAACTTCGCAAAGCTTTACAAAAAAATTCTTTTAATTTGGCATAAAATATGTGCATATTAGCAAGCTGTTTTTATAGCAGTTAAAACATAATGCTTTCATACTGTCTTTGCTTATATAAGTTTACTCAATGTAAAGTTTTAAAAATAAAAAAAAGACTGCAAAAGCAGTCTTTTTTTGTTATTTTTTAAGGAAGGGAGAAAATTCATTCTTTATAAAAAATGCTCTCCCTAGAATCTCTTATTCTTCGCCTAAATCGAAGTGATTCATAAGAATTGGGCCGTAGAAGATAGCTGCATCATCAAGATCTTCTTCGATTCTGAGTAATTGGTTGTATTTTGCAATTCTGTCAGAACGTGAGAGTGAACCTGTTTTGATTTGGCCTGAATTTACAGCAACAGCTAAGTCAGCGATGAAGCTGTCTTCTGTTTCACCTGAACGGTGTGAAATAACAGTAGAATACATTGCTTGTTTTGCAATTTCAATTGTGTCTAAAGTTTCTGTAAGCGTGCCGATTTGGTTAACTTTAATAAGGATAGAGTTTGCAATACCATCGTCGATACCTTCAAGTAAGATATCTGGATTTGTTACGAAAACGTCATCACCAACAAGTTGAACTTTTTCGTCTAAGCGAGCTGTTTGTATTTTCCAGCCTTCTCTATCGTTTTCAGCCATACCGTCTTCAACTGAAACGATAGGGTAGTTGTTTACGAGGTTTTCAAGGTAGTCAACCATTTCTTCAGAAGTTAAAGAGCGATCTTCGCCAGCAAGAACGTATTTACCGTCTTTGTAGAATTCAGATGCTGCACAGTCCATTGCGATAACAACTTCGCTGCCTGGGTTGTAGCCAGCTTCTTCGATTGCTTTTACAATAAATTGAAGTGCTTGTTCATGTGATTTAAGGTTTGGAGCAAAGCCACCTTCATCACCAACACTTGTTGCATAACCTTCGTCATGAAGAAGAGTTTTTAATGTGTGGAAAACTTCAACACCTATGCGTAAAGCGTCTGAAAAAGTTTCAGCAGCTAATGGCATAATCATAAATTCTTGGAAATCTAGGCTGTTATCAGCATGAGCACCACCGTTGATGATATTCATCATTGGAGCTGGTAAAACTTTAGCGTTAACACCACCAAGATATTGGTAAAGTGGAAGGCCTAAGAATTCAGCAGCAGCACGAGCTACAGCTAAAGAAACACCTAAAATTGCATTTGCACCAAGGCGTGATTTATTTTCTGTGCCGTCAAGGTCGATCATTGTTGTATCAACTGTAACTTGACGTAAAGCATCTAAGCCAATAAGTGCTTCTGCGATTTCGTTATTGATGTTTTCTATTGCGTTTAACACGCCTTTGCCTTTGTAACGGCCTTTGTCGCCATCACGCATTT
>CAYJHN010000300.1:0-1951 GCA_964369985.1 uncultured Desulfovibrionaceae bacterium
AAGAAGGTGATCTTGATATTTTGTATCAAGACGATGATTATGTTATTATTAATAAACCGCCAAACCTTACTGTGCATCCAGCTGCAAGCCAAGAGAAAGGCACTTTAGTACATCTTTTGCTTAATCATTTTCCCTCTATAGGTGAAATGGAGGGCGAGCGTCCTGGTATAGTGCATAGAATAGACAAAGATACTTCTGGTATTTTAGTTGTTGCATTGCATGAAAAAGCAAGGCTTGCACTTTCACATCTTTTTTCAGATAGACAAATTCATAAAGAATATCTAGCTCTTGTTCATAATGTTCCACTTGGTGAACAAGTTATTGAATTAAATATTGGCAGGCACGAAAGCAATAAAAC
The DNA here is from genome assembly GCA_964369985.1 of uncultured Desulfovibrionaceae bacterium. Taxonomy (GTDB): domain Bacteria; phylum Desulfobacterota; class Desulfovibrionia; order Desulfovibrionales; family Desulfovibrionaceae; genus CAYJAZ01. The sequence goes on from CAYJHN010000300.1 coordinate 359, forward strand.
AAAGATGGCTGTGAAGAAAAACGGCAAATATGCTTTAACAGAATATCAAGTAGTGCAATCAGATACAGAAAGAAATTATGCCTTACTTGCAGTGCGTATTCATACTGGCAGAACGCATCAAATTAGAGTGCACTTATCGCATACAGGTTACCCACTTTGGGGCGATAAAGTGTATACAGGTAAGATTTCAAAACCTCTTTCAGAAACACTTGAAAATTTAGCTCAAAGACAAATGCTACACGCGTATAAAATACAATTTATACAGCCGCTTAGTGGTGAAAATATAGAAATAGTGTGCCCAATTCCCGAAGATATGGAATATTGCTTAAAGAAGTTAAAAACAAAGACAAAGAAATTTATTATTACTGGCAATATGGCGTCTGGCAAGTCTAGCGTGCTTGCTCTTTATAAAGAGCTGGGCTATTCAACTTTTAGTGCCGATGCCTATGTACAAGAATTATATAAGAAAAATAACGCAGGTGCTTTTTTACTGTATAGAGCTTTTGGCGATGAAGTTTTGGCAGAAGATGGTTCAGTTGATAAAAAACACTTGCTTGAATTAATGAAAGATTCTGCAAATAAAAAGAAAATCGAAAATATAATACACCCACTTGTTTATAATGCTATGAATGCTTTTTTTGACGTCTGTGCTGAAAGAGTAGAGGATTATGCCTTTGCTGAAATTCCGCTTTATTTTGAAACAAAGCCATATAATGAATATAAGGATATTAAAGTCATAACAGTTTGGACAGAAGAAGAAACTCGCTTAAATAGATTAAAAGCAAGAAATTGGAATGATGAATTGATTGATTTTCTAGAAAGTTTGCAACTTTCAGCTACAGAAAAAAAAGAAAGAGCTGACATAGTAATTGAAAATTCTTCAAGTATAGAAGAATTGAAGAAGAAGTGTATTGAGATTTTGTAGGAAAAAGTGCGGGGTTAAAACCCGCACTTTTTTGTTTTAATGAGTGTCTTCGATTTTAATGTTTTCTTCGATAATTTAATATTCGCTCTTCCCTCGCCTCCAGCGGGGGCAAAGAGGGCAAAAGGACAGTGCCTGTCCTTAGCTCCCTCTTTGCAAACTGCGCCTTACCTTCGCTATACATTGTCGCTAAAGTCGGCTTGAAATGTAAAGCGATGCCTTGAAAGATTTTTCCTTCGCTTTGCTCATATAAAATCTTTCGGCAAGTCGCTCTTAGCTAAAGAAGAAGATTCTAGCTACGCCGACAAAAGGCAGCGACAATGTATTTAAATAAGGAAAGACTGTTCCAGTCTTACATTTTAGAAATTTACATCTTCGTATATCAATTGAGAAAATATTTTTGAGACACTAAACAATAACTATCGAAGTAAGAGCTTGGGGTGAGGGGAATTGGCACTTGTCTTTTGTCGGCGTAGCTATGAAAAATAATACGAAGAGGGAGCATGCTGATTTTATTTTCTGAAGCAAGGCAAAGAAAATGAAATAGTTGCATGCAAGGGATTTCAAGCCGACTTAGTGCCAATTCCAGCGCAGGTAGGGCGCAGTTTCCAAAGAGGGAGCCAAGGACAGGCACTGTCCTTTTGCCCTCTTTGGTCCCGTGCGGAAGGCAC
>CAYJHN010000301.1:0-1945 GCA_964369985.1 uncultured Desulfovibrionaceae bacterium
ATGATTATGAAATTTTCGCTTTACTTGGTGTGTTTTTTGTATATGTTTTTCAATTTGTGCTTTTTGTTCCAGAAGATGCAAAATATAAATACGCTGTAAGTGTATACTATTCTTTAGCTACATTATTGCCTTTTTATGCTATGCGTTTATTTTTATTAGGGTATTTTGCTTACGAACAAGAAGTGTCAATACCACAGTTTTTGGAAAATCCTTTTGATAGAACAAAGATTTTATTTCCTTCCTTACCCGCGTTTTAATTGCTGTTTACGTACATGCTTTATTTATGTCATACTATATTTTTAGAATTAACGATAATAGTGTTGATTTAGATCTTTTTGCTATGAAGGTTGGTGTTTGTTATATTGCTGGTTATTTCATTATGCTGGTTTATGCTATTGTTTTCGATATGTTACGATCTTATCAGCACAAACTTATGCTTATTAAAAAAACTATACATGATGAACAATTAGAAATTGAAAAATTACAAAAAGAATCTGTGTCAGACCCAACTACTGGACTTAAAATTCGCTCTGTTGCGATTGAAGTTATGGAAGAATATTTAGAGCAACACGAAGCTTTTTATGTTATCTTTGTTGATATGGATGCAAATGATGTGTATGGTCACGAAGAAGGCGACTTCTATATAAAATCTGTTGCAAACATTCTTAGAGAACACTTTTTAAGTGATACTGTTGTGCGTTATGGTGGCGATGAATTTTTAATAGTTGGTGAAGTTGAAGAAAATTCAAATAATATAAGCAGACAAATTCAACTATGCCGTGAAAAGGTTATTCAAATTTCAAGAGATTACAATAAAGAATACAATACTTCTTTTAGTTTTGGTATTGTTGAGGTTGAAGAGTACACAAACTTCACAATATCACAAATTCTTGAAATTGCTGATACCCGTATGTATGAATATAAAAAGAGAATGAAGAAAACTCGACAAGTTGTTGATATTTCATCTACTAAAAACATGAAAGATTCTAAAGAGTACATAACAAATATACACAAAGCATCTGAAAAGAAAAATGTTTCTGAAAAAAATAATGACAATAATATTCATGAAAACAAGAAATCTGATACTATTGCATCAAATGAAAGCAAGACTGAAAAAATTGTTTATGCTGATAAAATTCCAGAACATATTAAAGCTATTATGGAAAAAAGCCAAAAAAGCTAGAACTTATTTCACAAAATGCATAATTAACGCAAATGCTACTAAAGAAACAAGAATTTGTATTATAATGTAAAAAATGCCAAGCAATATAGATTCTTGCATTAATGAATATGCTTCAAAAATAAGTGCTGAAAAAGTTGTGAAAGAGCCTAAAAAGCCAGTTAAGCATAAAAACCTATATACATCAGGTATTTCAAAGCGGTAAGAAAGCGCAAAAATAAGTGCAAATAATGAAGAGCCTATCACATTCACTATGCTCGTCCCTAGAAGATAGGGTAGAGTAAAAAAAACATTGAATAAATTTGTGAGTAAGTAGCGTGCAAGTGTGCCAAGTGCTCCAAAAATCATGAGAACGGATAGTTGAAATAAGCTTAATTGCATTTTTTACCCTTTTGTTAATGAGTTAATATAAAAAGCCAATAATCCCAGTTTTATTAGGATTATTGGCTTCTTACTTCATAAAATAATTTTATGCTTTTACTTCGTCTCTTTTTGCTATTTTATCAAGAAGAATTTGAATTTCGTCTTGGTTTTTCTTGTTTTCAATAGCACTGTCTGCAAGAGCTTTTTCTAAGGCTTTTTCTGCTTTTTCAGCACGTTTTGTTAAAGAAGAAACTTTCATCTTAGCACTAGAGCATCTTGCTGAAAGGGCAACTCTGTCCCATAAAAGCATTGCTAAAACAACTAAGCCGCCGATTGTGAAGCAAAGGAGCATTATTGCATAAAGTGGAAGTGGCATTGATTCAAGCATAGGTATAACCATTA
>CAYJHN010000302.1:0-1936 GCA_964369985.1 uncultured Desulfovibrionaceae bacterium
GGTGTTCGTCAAAACCTCTCTGGTAGCGATATAGATAGCGATTTCAGAGTATTTGGCACAGAATATAGCACACGTTCAAATGCAGACGACACAACATTCCTTGCTGATCTTGGCTTAGAATGGAGCAAAGACAATTTCAGCCTAAGCCTAAACTATAATGGCGAATACGGTTCAAGCCAACAAGTGCACGGCGTTAATGCAACCTTTAAATATCTGTTTTAATATAAGAAGATAAGAGTATAAATAAAGAGAAAGGGAGCTTTTAGCTCCCTTTCAGATTGGTGACAAAGTCGGTATTTTAATTTTATTTGATTTAAAATTTTACGAAAAAAAAAGGCATGGATTCTCACGTCCTCCTTGCAGTCGTCCTCAGAATGACGCTCGGAGTAATTCTAAGTCACAGTAATAACTATGAATTAAGTCTCCGCCGTGCGTCACTCTGAGGAGGGCAAAGCCCGACGTGAGAGTCTATGCCTTTAAAACTTACTTCTTTCTATAATTTTTCTGTCTTTCTTCTTTTTTGTAGTTAAGTTTATAGTCAAAGTCTTTTCTTTGTGAGCTTTTTTTATTTTCAAAGCTCTTTCTATTTTCTTTGTTATAGTCTCTATTTTGTTCTTTCTGTCTTTCTCTAGGCACAGAATCCACAAGTATATAGTGTTGTTTCATTCTTTGTGCGTCTGTTTTTGCTACATAGATAGCATTGCCTTTTTCGTCTTGTTCGGCATAGAAATAGGCAGTCGCAACTGTTGATGGTGTTGGTATAAAGCATTGCACTTGTTGCGGTTTCCAATTTCTTTCTTTAAGCCAATCTTTCAATTCTTTCATGTCGTATTCTGTGCAAGTAGGAAAGGCAGACATAAGGTAGGGCACAACATATTGTTCCTTATGCACTTGTTTTGATTGCGCATAAAAGGCTTGCAAAAATTCTTCAAAGAGTTGCATATTTGGTTTACGCATAAAGTTCAGCACATTTGGCGTGCAATGTTCAGGGGCAACTTTAAGCTGACCGCCTGTAAATTCACCAGTATAAGCCATAAGAGCTTTTTTCTCTTTAAGAGCTAAGTCAAAGCGTATGCCACTAGCAACACGCACGCTCTTCACATTATCTTGGTGTTTTGCTTCTCTCAAAAGTTCGATATGATCTTCTTGATCTACCTTAAATGAAGGGCATACTTTTGGAAACATACAAGAAGATCGCACGCATTTTGAAAAATCTGCACTGCATCTTGCTTGCCACATATTGGCAGAAGGGCCGCCAATATCACTTATATGTCCGTGAAATTTAGGTAAATCATTCAAAGCATTTATTTCATCAAAGATAGATTCAGCCGAGCGAGATTGTATATGTCTTGATTGATGAATAGCTAAAGAGCAAAAAGAACAACCTCCGCCACAACCTCTATGCGAAGTAATGGAGGTTTGCATCATTTCAACAGCTGGTATTCTTTCTTTATAACTTGGGTGGGGTAATCTTGTAAAAGGCAGTGAGTAAAGCTTGTCTAACTGTTCACTTGTGAGCAATTCAGCTGGTTTTTCTAGCAAAACAGCTCTGTCACCAAAGGATTGAATAGCAACTTGCCTTGCTTGGTGCACATGTTGTTCAAGCATAAGTGTTGCTTTTACAAGGAGTTTTTTGTCTTGTAAAATTTCATCATGTGAAGGTAAGATAAGTGCATCTTTATAATCATCAATTTCAGTATTTTTTATAATGCGTGCAGAACCTCTAATTCCTTTCAAAACATCAGCTACACTTTGGTTTTCATACTTATTTTCAAGTCTTTGTGCAACTTCTAAAATAGAATTTTCACCCATACCGTAAAGCAATAAATCAAGTTTTGCGTCTGGTAGAAGTGATTTTTTGAGCGAATCTGTCCAAAAATCGTAATGCGAAACACGTCTAAGCGAGGCTTCAATACCACCTGCTACAAGAGGAATT
>CAYJHN010000303.1:0-1920 GCA_964369985.1 uncultured Desulfovibrionaceae bacterium
TATATAGTTCGCTATCTTGGAGTTGGCTATCAAAGTATAGACAATGAATTTGAAAAAAATGGTATGCATTTTTACGAAGCCTCGAAAACTTTAGGCAAAAGTACTTTTAAAACCTTCTTTCTTGTAGATATTCCAATGTTGAAATCTGCTATTATTGCAGGCTTTTCTCTCACATTTGTTGATATTATAAAAGAGTTGCCATTGGCTCTATTTTTGCGGCCATTTAATTTTGAAAGACTTGGAACAGTAGTTTATAAATTCGCGCATGATGAGCAGATAACACGGGGAGCTATGCCTTCACTTGTTATTATTCTTATTTCTCTTACTGCCATTTATTTTATAAATAAAACATTAAACAAAGATGAAGATTAAAATAAAAAAGTTTTGATATATTAACAATAAAGATAAATAAGGACGTATAATGGGAAAATCGTATTTAGAAGTAAGAAATATTAATTTTCGATACGCAAATGCCAATGAAGATACATTAAAAGATATAACATTTTCGCTTGAGCATGGAGATATTCTTGGAATACAAGGTGCAAGTGGGAGTGGGAAGAGCACAATACTTAGAATTATTGCAGGTTTAGAAGAGGCGAAAAGTGGTGAAATTGTGATCAATGGCAATACTATTTTCGGGAATAATATATTTATAGAACCCGAAAAGAGAAATATAGGTATGGTTTTTCAAGACTATGCTCTTTTTCCTCATCTCACAGTAGAAAAGAATATATTATTTGGTGTTGAAGACAAGAAGCAAGCAAGGAGTATTTTAGGAGAAATGTTGGAATTGGCAAGTATTCAAGAGCTTTCAAAAAGGTATCCATATGAATTATCAGGTGGACAGCAGCAAAGGGTAGCTATTGCAAGAGCATTAGCAAGAAAGCCATCATTGCTTTTATTAGACGAACCATTTAGTAGTCTTGATGCTGACTTGCAAAGTAAAATAAGAAGTGACATTAGTGATATAGTAAAGAAATCGAAGATGACAACCATCTTTGTAAGTCATGATAGAGAAGACATTATAAGTATTTCAGATTATATTATGCATTGCAGCAATGGCAGGATAGAAGATTTTTATAAGGCTTAGTTAGGAAATGTCTAGTTTTTTATCTTGATTCTTTACTTTGTTTTTTATACATTAAAAGCATGTTAACAGTAAAGTGTGCGGCATGTCGCAAGAAATTATGGAAGTATCAGAAGTTAGGGCAGGGGGAAGTAATACGTTGTCATAAGGAGCGTATTTCTAAGCTCTATGATATTGAGGAACGCGGAGGCAAGATTTATTGTCTTTGTGGCAAGGTTATTGGTATTGATAAAGGCACATTCTATTCAATGGTTAAGAATGCCTTTACCTATGCCGGCACTAAAGTAAATAAAATGTGAGCTTGCGAACAAAGGCTTTAGCGAGCGAAGCAAAAACGACGTTTTTTGCAAGCGAGGTTTCGTCCACAGCGTGGCGAAACGAATATTTTTATGATAAAGGTACATTCTATTCAATGGTTAAAAATGCCTTTACTTATGCAGGCACTAAAGTAAATAAAATGTGAGTTTTTTTGTTAGTTTTTAATTGTTTACACAGAAATGTCTATTTTCATACTTTGAACTAGCTTTGCTTGTTCTGTGTATGTTTTGTTTATGAAATATTTACCACTAAAACAGTTATTTACTTCATATGAAAATGTTTGCGAAAAATTTCATCGTCACGTACTTAAGTACGCTCCTCAGAAGATTTTTCGGAAAGCATTCCCCTCTAAAGCAAATTCCTTATTTTAGCACAATATTTCATACCACACAAAAATTTTACATGTTTTTCAAGCAAAGCAAAATGTCGGCTAGCAAAATTTTTTTCGCTGTATTGCGATTTTTTTTAGCTTTGCTAAAAAATCACAATGCCTTTATAAGTATTAATGTCGGCTT
>CAYJHN010000304.1:0-1898 GCA_964369985.1 uncultured Desulfovibrionaceae bacterium
CTCTTTTACTTGAAGCCTCACTTATAAAAAAACATAGACCACGTTATAATATTCTTTTACGTGACGATAAGCAGTATGTTTTATACAAATTTTCGATTAAAGATCCCTACCCACGTTTAGAAATTGTACGAAGTGTAAAAAAAGACGGAGCAAAATATTTTGGCCCCTTTACTTCTGGCGGTTCTGCAAAAGAAACATGGAAGAATATACACAGGCTCTTTCCACTAAGACGTTGTTCTGACAAAGCTTTTAACAATAGAGTTCGCCCTTGCCTCTACCACTATATAGGCCAATGCCTTGCTCCATGCGCTACTGATGTTTCTGTTGAAGCATACGCAAAAGTAGTAGAAAAAGTGCGTATGCTCTTAACAGGAAAATCAAAAGAATTAAGAGAAGAAATTGAAAAAGCTATGCTAGAAGCTTCTGAAAATCTCGACTTTGAACAAGCTGCAATATACAGAGATCAATTACAAGCATTAGAAAAAACACTTGAAAAACAAAGTGTTGTGCTTCCAGATGGCGGCGATATGGATATTTTAGGCCTTGTGCAATCTAAATATGGTTTATCGCTTGGCATTGTATTTGTACGTTCAGGTATGATGATAGATTCACGTTCTTTTCATTGGCAAGGTTTGGCTTTTGAAGAATCACACGAACTTTTACTTACTTTTTTAAGTCAGTTTTATTCAAATGCCTATATTCCGCAGCATATTATATTGCCATTTATACCGCAAAGCATAGAAAACACTGAAAATAAAAATATCACAGAAGAAAATAAAGTTGAAAGCACAGAAAAAAACGAAGAAATCATCAACTTAATGCAATCGCTCACAGAGCTGCGTGCAGCAAATCTCTCCCTCCCTACTTCAAAAATAGCAGCACAAGTCCGCGTGCGAATAGCGAGAAATAACGAAGAAAATAAGTTAGTTGAAATAGCAATACAAAATGCAAGAGAAAGTTTAGCCAAAAAACAAGAAAAAAGTATTGGCGAAATTCTTGCTCCCTATTTTCAAAGCAAAAAAAGTATTGATCGTATAGAATGTGTCGATGTTTCGCATACTTTTGGTATGGCAACTAAGGTTGGAATGGTGGTTTTTGATAAAGGCATTGAAGCAAAAGATGCCTACAGAGCATGGAATATTGACGCCGATGGCGACGACTATCTCGCACTTGCAAAATGGGCTGAATTTCGTATCAAACGCACTATCGAAGGTAAAACCCCTTTCCCTGATTTAATCTTAATCGACGGTGGTAAAGGCCAGCTTTCCACCGTATACAAAGCATTATTCGATGCCTATATCGCCCTTGTAAAGCCAAAAGAAGAGCGTTTGCCCTTTTTACTCGCTTCCATTGCTAAGGCAAGAGACGACGAAGGCAAGCAAGACAGAAGAGCTGGAAATATTTCTGACAGAATATTTGTCCCGCAAAGAACAAATCCACTCAATATGAAAGCAGGTTCACAAGAACTTTTATACTTACAAAAAATACGAGACGCTGCCCACAACTTCTCCATTAGAAAACACAGAAAAGCTCGTACAAAACTTGCCCTTGAATCAGAACTACAAAGACTAAAAGGTGTTGGCGAAAAAACCATACAATCCCTTTGGGCACATTTTTCAACTCTTGATGAAATGCTCGCTGCTACGCCTGAAAAACTCGCGCAGATACCTAATATATCATTCAAAAGAGCAAAGGAATTACACGATAAATTACAGACTCTTACTAGGGATTAGGAGAGATTTTTTATGTCTCCGACGGCCAAAGGAGCTCAGCCCCTTTGGAAACCCGAATAGTGAGCGGTTAAGCGATATGTTCCAGCTGAAGAATATTTTTTTATTTTTTCTTACGGAAAAGTTATATGAGCTACGCTCATAAATACTTTTCCGTTTTAAAATTTA
>CAYJHN010000305.1:0-1894 GCA_964369985.1 uncultured Desulfovibrionaceae bacterium
ATAAAACAGGCGCAAATATTGATCAAATAAATATGGCTCAACCACTCAATTCCTACTACGACGATTACTAGAAATAATCAATTTAGAAAAAAACTATTTAGCTAATATATTCAATCAATCTCATTAACCTTATTTTGATTAAAAATGAAAATGGTGCTAAAAATTGCAATTTGCAAATACAAGCACCATTTTTTATTATAGCATATATAGTATACAAAGTGAGCAAAAATCAAATTATTCGACTTGTTTGCTCTTTAAATATTTAATCAGGGCTTTTACCCAACCATAAAGCAAATTCTTCTTTTCTTTTGCTTTTTTCAATATTTGCACTTTGTCTATTAAAAATATCAAGTTCTTTTACTAATAAATTGTACAATTCATCTACTGTTTCAACTTGCTTTAATAGTCTATGTCTCAAATCTGGTTCTTTTTCAAATACCCATTTGAAATTCTTCAAATATTTTCCAACAAAAGTTTTTGTTCCACAAGCAAGTGGCTCTAAAAAATTTTGCCCACCTAATGAAACTAAAGAAGCTCCAACAAAAGCAATGTCTGCCAAAGCATATAAATGCTTTAAATCACCAAAAGTATTCCAAATATAGAGCTTTTTATTTTCAGAAAAATGTGCTTCTACACTTGAAATGCTGATATTTTCTTCTTTTACAAGTAAAGATTTTTCTAGATTATTTTTCCAAAATTCTGCCCTTTCTATATGTTTTGGGCATATAATTATACAAATGTCTGGAAATTTTTCTTGTATTTTCTTTACACAAGCTAATAAAATCCCCTCTTCTTCTTCACGCACTGAGGCAAAGAGTAAAAAGGGCACATGTGAAATATTTTCTACTGCTAAGCTCTCACGAAGTAAAGCTCTTGCTTGATCAAACTTTAAATTTTCCTGCACATGCATTTCTATATTTTTACTTTTACTAGAAAAAAGTGAAACAAATCTTTCTCCATCTTCTTTTGAAAGTGCGTATACTTTGTCTAAAGGCATTTTCTTTAATATAAAGGAGAGTTTAGAAAGATTATTATAACTTTTTTCTGTCATTCTTGCATTGATAAATGAAAAAGGAATTTCTAAATTTTTACAGGCATTTAAAAGCCCAAACCATACTTCCGTTTCCATGATATAACAATAGCTTGGTGCAATTTCTCTCAAGGCTTGTTCTATAAGTGAAGGTTTGTCAAAAGGTGCGTAAAAAGCTTTAATAGTAAGATTTTCATTTTTCTTTGCAAAAGCATTAAATGAATCGACACCTTCTTTTGTCCAAGAAAAACAATAGTATTCGACATCTGCTTTATTTTGCTTTGAAATAAATGTGCAAGCTAAAAAAGCTTCACCACCAGAAGCAGCGTATATTAACACTCTTGTTTTATTGTTTTTTCCAACTGAATAGCTTTTTTTCACAAGTCTTTGCTCAAGACCAATAGCAAGCCTTTTTTTTCGCGATAAAAAAGGAATGGCAAGTGTCCAAAGAAAAGAATAAAGAGCAAAGAAAATTTTCATAATAACTATCCTATAAGTTCAAAAATTCAATTTATAGTCACTTTGACTTCTAGTCAAGTTTAGTACTTTTTATGTAAAACAAGAGATAATAAAAATAAGTAATTAAATAAAAAAAAGCCTCCCATGTATATTTCTATACTTAGGAGGCTAGCATTTATAAGCTTATTTTATTTATGCAAAATACATAAATGAAATAACTGCAAATACAGGTACTAAGATACCAACTGACCAAGCCATGTAACCAAAGAATGATGGTACTGCAACGCCTTGATCGCTAGCAATAGCACGCACCATGAAGTTAGGAGCGTTACCAATATAAGTAACAGCACCCATGAACACAGCACCAGCTGAAATTGCCATCAATGTTTTCGCGCCTTCAGTCAT
>CAYJHN010000306.1:0-1891 GCA_964369985.1 uncultured Desulfovibrionaceae bacterium
TAGAAACAAATAAGGGCGATATCGTTCTTTCATTAAACGAAGAAAAAGCACCTATCACTTCAGCAAACTTTATCCAGTATGTAAAAGACGGTTTCTACGACGGAACAATCTTTCACCGTGTTATTGAAAACTTCATGATCCAAGGCGGTGGCTTCACTCCTGACATGAACCAAAAAGAAACTCGTGCTAATATCGAAAACGAAGCAGACAACGGCTTGCAAAACGTGAAATACACTATTGCTATGGCTCGTACTCCTGATCCACATTCAGCTTCTTCACAATTCTTTATCAACACAAAGAATAATGCTTTCTTAAACTTCTCTTCACCAACTCCACAAGGTTGGGGCTACGCTGTATTTGGCGAAGTTATCGAAGGCATGGAAGTAGTTGACGCTATCGAAAAAGTAGCTACAACAACAAAAGGCTTCCACGGCGACGTTCCAGCTGAAGATGTAGTTATTATCAAAGCTACTGTAATGGAATAGTTGAAGTAAGCTTTTACTTTTAAAATTAAAGCCTGTTGAGACAAATTGTTTCAACAGGTTTTTTTTGTATGATTTAGATTAAACTACACATATCTACAGACTTGACTGAGCACTAACACTATTCTACTGTAAAAAATACTGTTTTTATCTCTATAGGAGTTTTTATGCAAATTTTAAAAGGTATTTATGAGCAAGTGATAAATAAAGCTATAGAAGAAGGACTTAACCAGTTAGACACAGAGGAAAACGAAGTTAGCAAAAATCCTATTGAAAACTCAGAAGGTGAACATATTTTCTCGCGTTATCTTGCTATAGTAATAGAAAAAGGCTTGAGGCGAATTAAAGAGGAAAATCACGAAAACACAACTAAGGAACAGATTGAAGTTTGTAATGAATTAATCTGCCTTCTTTCTAGTTTATCAAATACAGAAGAACTCTTAAATTGGCAAATAGGCGAAAAGGGTGAACAGCTTTTTGCTGTAATAAATAAAACAGACATAAGTAAAAAAATAAATAGACCCTCGACCTCGCTTTCAATAAGCTCTCTTTTTACAGGTTCAAAGGTTGAGCCCTCGCTTATAAGTGAGCTAAAAAAAGAAATTAAAACATCTGACAAAATTGATATACTAGTTTCTTTTATAAAGTGGAGTGGTTTACGCTTACTCATTGGAGACTTAAAAGAATTTACAAAAACAAACAAGCTCAGAATTATAACAACTTCATATATGGGAGCAACAGACCCTAAGGCTTTAGAGGAGTTAAGTGAACTAGAAAATACAGAAATTAAAATATCGTATAACACAAAGCAAACTAGGCTACATGCTAAAGCCTATGCTTTTTATAGACGTTCTGGTTTCTCGACAGTTTATATTGGCTCATCAAATTTATCAGCTGCTGCTGTTGGGGAAGGCTTAGAGTGGAATATTAAAGCAACAAATCAAGATATGCCACACATTTTAAAAAATGTTGAGGCAACCTTTGAGTCTTATTGGAATAGCAAAGACTTTGAAGTGTTTAGCAAAGAAGATCTCAACAAGTTTAGAAAAGCAATTCAAAAAGAGTTTTCTGGCGAATTAGTTTCTTTAAATGAGGCTTTTTTCAAGATAGAACCTTACCCATTTCAAAGAGAAGCACTAGAAAGACTTAAGGCTGAACGTGAAATTTATGGCCGTTATAAAAACTTACTCGTTTCTGCAACAGGAACAGGAAAAACAGTAATCTCAGCTTTTGACTATAAAAACTACTGCAATCAGCATAAAAATCAGGAAAACACCTTGCTTTTTATAGCTCATAGACATGAAATTTTAGAGCAAAGTATTAGCACTTTTAGAGGTATTTTAAGGGATAATAATTTCGCAGACACTCTGTATGGTAACCTAGAATCAAACCAATATAAACATTTATTT
>CAYJHN010000307.1:0-1874 GCA_964369985.1 uncultured Desulfovibrionaceae bacterium
AAGAAGAAATTAAAAACGAAGACGCTTTAAAAACAAAAAAAGTGCGGGTTTTAACCCCACACTCATTTTAACTATTAATTTAAAAGAAAAATCCTTAAATTTATTCAGATTCAGCCTTCAACTGTCCACAAGCTGCGGCAATATCTGCACCCTTGCTTTTTCTAAAGACAGCAACAATCCTCTTTTCATTTAAATATTCTTGAAAAGCTCGCAATCTTTCTTGTGTTGGAGCAGTAAAATTAGAATGTGGTGTTTCATTATAAGGTATAAGATTTACCTTTGCTTTTAAATATGAACAAATTCTCACTAATTCTTTTGCTTCTTCTATAGAATCATTAACATTGCCAATGAGTAAATATTCTAAAGTGATACGTTCTCGTGACTTGAGCTTATAATCAGCAAGATTATTAACTAAATCATTAAGATGCCAACCTTTGGCGGCCTTTGGCATAATTTGTTCACGCAAAGCTTGGTTAGGTGCGTGAAGAGAAATTGCTAAATAGGAAAGTCCAGAATCGCTTAATTCTTCAAGTCCTTGTTTTATGCCACAAGTAGAAACTGTGATTCTACGTGGTGAAAATGCTAGTCCTAAGTCATTGTTTAATGTTTCTAATGATTTAATTGTGTTTTGTAGATTGAGCAATGGCTCGCCCATGCCCATGTAAACAATATTTCTGATAATTGGGTGCGATGGGTCAGTGTCTTCAATGTATTCACGCGTGAATTGAATTTGCCCCAAAATTTCACCCATTGTCATATTACGAGTAAAGCCCATTGTGCCTGTACTACAAAAAGTGCAGGCCATAGCACAGCCAACTTGGCAAGAAATACACTGAGTTATGCGTCTTTTGCCTTCTCTATCATAAGATGGAATAAGCACTGTTTCTATGCGTTCGCCGTCTGGTAAGGCAAGAAGAAACTTCATTGTGCCGTCTTTCGATTCTTGCATGTCTACTAGGCTGAGTTTAAGAATTTCTGCTTGTTCGTTTAAAACTTGCCTGAACTCCTTAGACAAAGATGTCATTTCATCAAAAGAAGAGGCATTTCTTTTCCAAAGCCATTCCCAAAGTTGCTTTGCACGGAATTTGGGTTGAGATAATTCAGAAACAACATATTGTTCTAATTCATTAAAAGAAAGTGAAAGAATATCGCATTTTTGTGTGCTATTGCTGGACATAGTCTTTTCCTGTGTAAAGCTTATAAAAAGTGTACATTGTTGTATAAAATTCTTCCCATGAATTTGCAGCAATAATTGCCTTTCTCAAATGGGAAACATTGTGAAAATAGTGTATAATTCTAGGAACAAAGGTTCGCATACGAACCAAGGCTCTGTCGGGAAAATGTTCTTTGCATAGGTCTGAATAGTAAAAAATCATGCTGTAGGCATCGTCTAAAGATCTTTCTTTGACTTCTTCATTATTTAATAAAGCAAGATATTCAGAAAAAATGGCTGGATTTGCAAGTGCACCTCGTGCAAACATAACGCTGTCAACATTAGTTTGCTTAATGCAGTTAATAGCATCTTGTGCTGTGAGCAAATCGCCAGAAGCAATAACTGGCACAGTAGAAAGTTCTTTAAGTTCAGCTAAAGCCTGCCAATTTGCCTTTCCTGAAAAAAGTTGCCTTGCATAACGTGGATGTAAAACAAGATAAAGGGCACCCATTTCGCATAATGCTGGTACAATATCTTTATACATTTCATTATGCATTTCATAGCCAAGCCTAAACTTGAAACCTACTTTTTTATTGCTTTGTTTGATAACAGCCTCTGCACAAGTGAGCAAGTTATCTACATTTTTTAACATAGCAGCACCAGCACCTGTTTTCACAACTTTTGGTACAGAACAACCCATATTTATATCAAAATATTCAAA
>CAYJHN010000308.1:0-1866 GCA_964369985.1 uncultured Desulfovibrionaceae bacterium
AAAATTAAATATAATCAAATAAAGAATTATAATGATAACTTTTACTTAACCGCTCACTGTAAAGGTTTCCAAAGGACAGTAGTCCTTTGGCCGTCGGAGACAAAAAAAGAAAATAAAAAAGTAAGACAAAAAAATCTATTCCAAAAAAAGAGGCGGTTCTACCTGCAAATCTGAAATATTACTTTTGTATAACTTTCCTTTGAACTGAGCTAAAACTAAAATGAAGATAGCTTTTGAAGCTGAATTTTTGTGCACATATTGTATTTTTTTTATGACAAATTTTTCTTTTGCAAGTGCTAAAAATGCGTCTTCTGTTCTTTGTGGTATTGTGATAAAGGCTAAATAGCCTTTTTCTTTGAGAAAGAAGCGAGCTGCAGCAAAGAAATCATGATAAATTTCTTTATAGCCAAAAAGTGCTTTTCTTTTCATGTCTTCTAGTGGAAGTTTGCCTTGTGTTTCTAAATACCAAGGCGGATTTGTCACTACAAGCTCACAGGCATTCTTTGCTTGTAAAAGTTCTGCTTGCTTAGATGTTTTTATTTCTTTGATATCTGCATGTATTAAAGTTAATCTTTCTTTGCACTTATATATTGATGCATTTTCTTTTGCTGTTTGTAAAAGTTCGGAATTAAAGTCAATAGCAAATGCGTGTAGATTTTTATTTTTCTTTAATAGTTCTAGTGCGATAACACCGCAACCCGTGCCTAAATCTACAAATTGTCTTACCTTTTCAATTGGGGCAAATTGTGTTAATAAGAGAGCATCAGTAGAAAATTTATGAGAATTTTTATGCTGAATAAGATTTTCCAATTGAGGTTACCTATGTTTTTTGCTGATTTACATATACATTCACGTTTTTCTCAAGGCACAAGTAAATTTCTTACTTTTGATATTTTGAGTTATTGGGCAAGAAAAAAGGGCATACATTTACTTGGTACAGGTGATTGTACACATGCTCTTTGGCTTGAAGAATTGCAAAATAATCTGAAATACGATGATAATACAGGTTTTTATACTTCAAAAAACGTTTTTTCTGAAAATGACTTTTCAGGAAAAACTTTGTTTGAGAAAAACACACTTTCATACATCTTGCAAGGAGAAATTTCTTGCGTGTATAAACAAGGAAATAAAAGCTATAGAGTGCATAATCTTGTTTTCTTACCGCATTTTGAAGCAGCACAAAAGCTCAGAAAAAAACTTGAAAAAATTGGAAATATACATTCTGACGGCAGGCCTATACTCAAGCTTTCTTCTAGAGATTTGCTTGAAATAATACTCGAAATTCCAAATTCATACCTCATTCCAGCACATATTTGGACTCCATGGTATTCTTTATTTGGCAAAAAATCTGGCTTTAATTCTGTAGAAGAATGTTTTTTAGATTTGAGTGAGCATATCTTTGCACTTGAAACGGGTCTTTCTTCTGATGTAACAATGAACAGGAAGTGCAAAAGCCTTGATAAATATGCTTTTATTTCAAATTCAGACAGCCATTCAGGAAAAAATCTTGCAAGAGAAGTAAATATATTTGAAGGCGAGGTCAACTATAATTCTTTATTTGATGCTTTAAATATTGATAAAAGAGCAAAAAGTTCTTGTACATTTATTGGCACAGCAGAATCTCACGCAAGGCATGGAAAATATTACACTTCAGGCCATAGAGCATGTAATATTGTTCTTAAAGAAGACGACACGAATGAAATTTGTCCGCATTGCCAAAAAAAGCTCACAGAAGGAGTTGCCCAGCGTTTACATGAATTTTCCCAGATAAATACAGAAAAAATACAAAATACAGCATTATTCACGCAAGAAGAATACCATATATTACCTTTATTTGAATTGCTTTCATCAATATATAATTGTGGT
>CAYJHN010000309.1:0-246 GCA_964369985.1 uncultured Desulfovibrionaceae bacterium
AGTTAAATTTATCATTTTATAAACCCAAACATTTTAATAAAAAATATGACTATTAAACAATTTGAAATATTTTTAGCTCTTGCATTAAAACCAAATATGCGTGAAACATCAAAATTGTTTTATCTTTCGCAAGCAGCAGTTTCTAGCTCTTTAAGTTCTTTTGAAGAGGAAGTAGGAGTGCAACTTTTTGATAGAATAAACCACAGATTGGTTTTAAACGAAAAAGGTAAGCTTTTACAAGAAAAA
>CAYJHN010000309.1:256-1856 GCA_964369985.1 uncultured Desulfovibrionaceae bacterium
GTTAAGGGTTGTGATTCACGC
Source organism: uncultured Desulfovibrionaceae bacterium (assembly GCA_964369985.1). Lineage (GTDB taxonomy): Bacteria > Desulfobacterota > Desulfovibrionia > Desulfovibrionales > Desulfovibrionaceae > CAYJAZ01. The sequence continues at coordinate 278 of CAYJHN010000309.1, forward strand.
TCCATTGTTGAGCTTTTACAAGAAAAACTCATTCCTATACACGCTCAAATAAAAGAAATGCTTGCAGTAGTGAGTAGCAGTGAACTAGCAGGAGATTTAAAAATTGGTGCGTCTACTACACTTGCTGATTATATTTTGCCACAAATAGTATACGATTTAAATAAAAGACATAAAGATGTACGTATTCAATGTGAAGCAAGAAACACAGCTGAAATCATACAAAATGTTTTAGATAATGTGTATGACATAGGTTTTGTTGAAGGTGAAGTACAAAATTTAAAAATCAAATTAACACCATTAATTGATGAACAACTAGTAGTACTTACAGCAGATGAAGCCTTTGCAAACGCAATGGAATATCCTATTGCTTCTCTTATGGACAAAGAATGGTTATTACGTGAAAAAGGCTCAGGTACAAGAGAAGTTTTTCTCAATAAAATTAATGTATTTGGCCTGCGTCCAAAAAAATATATGCAATTTAACCACAACAAACCTATAACTAGTCTTTTATCAAATAAAGACACATTAGCTTGTCTTTCGCCTTATGTTGTTGCAAGGGAGTTGAAAGCAAAAGAACTCTTTATTGTGCGAATTAAAGACATTGAATTTATAAGAACACTTTATCAAGTAGAACGTAAAGATAAAGTAAGTTCTCCACTCACCCAACTCTTTATTGAAGAAACAAGAAGAAAGATGTATTACGAATACCAATTTTTAAATTTTATTTAAAGTTTTACTTTATCTTATCTGAAACTTTATTCAATAATACAAACAACTTAAAAATAATTTTTTACAAAAAAAAATCTCATGTGATTATTTAAAATAAAAATACTTATACTTTTCAACTTTATCTTTAAAATCTATGATTAAAACGATAAGTTGAAAAATATAAGTATTTATTTTTTTAAAGATCTATTCTTTTAGTTAACTTTAATTATACCGCCAGCTATTCTTCTTGCACCGCCACCAAGTGCTTTTGGCGAATCAGAATAATTATCCCCATAAAGATGTATGATAAGTGCTTTATTGTCAATTTCTGTAAAATCTTTAACTCGCGGAGCTACTACGCCTGTGATAACACCATCTTCATCTACAAAAATCTTTGGCAAATCACCAAAATGGCCCTTATCATTATAAGGACCTAAATGCATACCTGTTTGCATTGGATCATAATGACCTCCCGCTTGTAATCCTGGTGCCATCATACCTGATTTAGTTTTACCAGGGCCAAGTTTTGGAAATTCATGAATATGCATACCATGGTCACCATACGGCAATCCTTCAAGAATTGGATAAAATGCCATACCTGTAGGTGTCATATAAAGCCACACATCTCCAATTTTTTCACCCATTCCGTCTTTTTTTTCTGTAGTAAGAGAATACATTTCAACTTGAACAACTTTAATCTTGTCTTCTTGCATTTTCTTTACTTTTTCCATTGCTTGAACATCTACATTTGGAAATACTAAGAAAGCAGAAAGCAAACAAGAAATAGAGAGAACACTTTTAATACTTTTCATCTAAAACCTCCATATATGAATGTAAATCAAACTTATTATTTATATAGCATAAGTGAGCA
>CAYJHN010000310.1:0-1839 GCA_964369985.1 uncultured Desulfovibrionaceae bacterium
TCTTCACACATTTTAAGAACTATTTCTTCATAATACATTGTTGACTTGCCTGCTTCTACATGAGCAACAAGCACGTCTAAAATGCGAGAAACCATACCATTAGCAATTGCCATTAATTCGATTTCATTTTCGTTCTTTATAAATATGCCACGAACTTTTTTCAAGATTTTACCCTGTTTGTCTTGCATATATTCTTTAAGATAATCAGAATATATACATGTATGAAATAAGTATAAGGAAATTGCTTTCCTTATACTTATATTTTAATGCTTATTGTTTTTACCGCGTTTATCCATGAGGCCTTCGTATTGCTGAGAAATCATAGCTGATTCTACTTGACCCATAAAGTCGATGGCAACACCTACTAAGATAAGTAAGCTTGTTCCGCCAAAGTAGAAAGGAACGTTGAATTGTGCAATCAAAAGCATTGGTAACACGGAGATACAAGAGATATAAATACCACCCCATAATGTGAGGCGTGATAAAACTGTATCTAAGTATTCTTGTGTTTTTTCACCAGGACGAATACCTGGAATAAAACCACCCGCTCTTTTTAGATTTTCTGAAACTTCTTTTGGATCGAAAACAATCGCTGTATAGAAATAACAGAAGAAGAAAATTAAAGCGACAAATACTAAATTATAGATGATTGAAGTTGGTTGAAACCATGATACCACAGTTTGAACCCACTCAGCTTGTGAGAAACCACCAACAGTTGCTGGGAAGAGTAAGAGAGATTGAGCAAAAATAGGCGGAATAACACCAGCTGTATTTATTCTTAAAGGTAAGTGAGTTGTTTGTCCACCATATACCTTACGTCCAACTTGACGCTTAGCATAATGGATAGGCACTCTACGCTGTGATCTTTCCATGAACACAATGCCAACTAAAACAGCAAGCATCATAATTAATATAGCTACAGCAATGATAACATTCATGTCACCTGCGCTGATAAGCTGGAAAGAACGGAATAAAGCAGATGGAATACCAACAACGATACCAGAGAAGATAATTAAAGAAATACCATTACCAATACCACGTGAAGTGATTTGTTCGCCAAGCCACATAAGAAGCGTTGTTCCTGTGACAAGGGTTAAAATGGTTACTAATCTAAAAGTCCAACCTGGATCAGCAACAACTAAAGCACCTTCAGGAGAACGCATGCCTTCTAGCAATGTTGCTATACCAAAACCTTGAATTATTGTAATAAACACGGTTAAATAACGTGTATATTGCGTGATCTTTCTTTTTCCTGCTTGGCCTTCTTCTTTAGCCATACGCTTCACATCAGGTGAAACTACTTGCAATAATTGGAAGATAATAGAAGCAGAAATGTAAGGCATGATACCTAAAGCAAAAACTGAAACGTTGCTAAGGCCACCACCTGAGAACATATCTAAAAGAGCAAAAACTGAACCTTCTATGCTTTGAAAGAAGTGTGCTAATGCACCAACATCAATGCCAGGAACAGGAACATGCACTCCTAGTCTGTAACAACATAATAATAAGAATGTCCAAAAGATCTTAGAACGAAGTTCTGGTACAAGAGCGAGATTTTCTACACCTTTAGCCACAGCAATCCCCTTATACTTGATTACTCAGCTTTAGCTGCAGATAATTCGTTTACCTTACCGCCTGCTTTTTCAATTTTTGCAACTGCAGAACGAGAGAATTTATGCGCTTCAACTGTTAATGCTTTAGAAATTTCACCGTCTGATAAAACTTTTACAGGTGAGCCATTTTTGCAAAGGCCTGCTGCATAGATATCTTCAAGTTTAACTTCATTTTTATCAACAAAAACTTCAGCCAAACGGCCAACGCTTACTACTTCGTAAGTAA
>CAYJHN010000311.1:0-1834 GCA_964369985.1 uncultured Desulfovibrionaceae bacterium
ATATTTCTTCCATTGCATCAAACCAATTTTGCACTTCTTCTTCTGTTGGAATATATAAATAGTCTTTACTACATTGAGTTGGTGTGGTGATTGACATTCCGCCATTATTTACCGCAGTTGGCAAACCTCCTGAACGTGAAGAAATAACAGGTATTCCATTCATAATAGCTTCTGTTGCCACTCTACCAAAAGCTTCATACCATACAGAAGGCACAAGCAAGAGCTTTGTTTTTTCATAAACAAGCTTTATATTAGTGGTATGTTTTGCAAAAGTAACATTCGTAAAAGCATGCCTATCTTGTTTATACACAAGCATGACTTCTTCCCATGTAAAGCGACTTTCAACAACTAAAAACTTCCAATCAGGGCGTCTTTCCCTTGCCATAAGTGCAAGACGCAAGAAAATACCCACTCCCTTTTCAGGACTAGGATTAATGAAAGTAATGAAAGTGTTCTCTCTTTTATTATCAGCAAGCACTTTTGAAGGTTCAATAAATGTGCCCATAGGCAATATATTCAACTTGCTTGATTTGAAATAATTATCTGCAGTTACCTGACAGTCTGCAAGCAGTAAGTCTATATTAGGGAAATTATAACTTGCATAATTTCCATTTGGCACATGCAAAACTGTTTTTATATTTCTTCTCTTGCATTCGCTAATCAAGAAAAGTTCTAGCAATCCACCACCATAAATAAAGAGAATATCTGGCTTGAATTGCACTATTATTTCAATAAATTTTTTGTAAAATTTATTTTCTTCTGCCCTTGTCATATCGTCAAGGACAGAAGATTTTGTGTGTAAGTAAGAATAATGGATATTCTTTTCACGGAATTCAAGCCATTCATTTTCCTTATTTTGCGGAATTTGCAAAGCTTGAAAAAGCTCAAAGCCTTCTTCTTTATCAAAAGTAAGCGCAGAAAGAACTCTGCACGCATAACCACGCTGCACTAATTGCTCATAGATTAATTTCATCTGAATGGCAGCACCACTCATAGAATCGTGCAAACAATAAGGAGCTGCCCAAAGGATTTTCGCATTTTTTGAAGGATTATAGTTCATATTTTTTTGGTTTTAGTGGAAAATACTTCGCTCGCTAAAGTAACTTGTTCATTTTGTTCACAAATTAAACACAAAGCGAAGAAAGTAAAAGTCTTTAGATGATATAGATTTTGGCAACTGCGTGCACAAAATCCTCGCTTGCATTTTGCGTGGAAAATGCTTCGCTCGCTAAAGTAACTTGTTCACTTTGTTCACAAATTAAACACAAGCCGAAAAAAGTAAAAGTCTTTAGTTTGAATATTTGGCAAGGCGGGGGAAAATTTTTGTGAACGGAGTGTAGAAAGAGCTACTCGACCGAAGAAAAAATTTTTCTCCAACGCAGGCAAAACTCAAACTAAAGACTTTTACCCCATGCATTCAAATTTAGATTTACTACATTTGCAAACAGGGCATTTCCAATCGTCTGGCAAATCATTAAAGTCAGTGCCACCAGGAATTTTTGCTCTTTTATCACCACGGTCTTTATCATAAACATAACCACAATTTGCTATTGGACACCTATACATATCTTTTGGATCAGCCATAATAAAACTCCTTTTTTTGTGTTTTAAAAAAGTATCAACTTTTCTTAATAATAACATTTCCTAATTACATTTGTCAATAACATTAAGCGAGCTAGGGATTTAAAATGCTATAGCTAGAATAATTTTTTTTACTTACTATATTTGCTTGACAATCAAAAAAAAATTGACTATTTTCTTTTCTCAAGTCATATATCACTTATATACTTGAAGTGGACTCATAGCTCAGTTGGCAGAGCACTCGGCTCATAAT
>CAYJHN010000312.1:0-1797 GCA_964369985.1 uncultured Desulfovibrionaceae bacterium
TGCTTTTTGCATTGTGATCATAAGCTCGTGCACATTTTGAGTTTCACCTGAAGCAAAAGACTTCACAGCAGCAGACTTATCTGCTTGCAAATTATTTACTTCTTTGAGTGAACTTGTAAGTGTATCTGCAAAAGACTGTGTTTGCGGCGGAGCTGGGTTTGCTATTTTATGTTCTAAATTATTGAAAGTTTTTTGACTTTTTTGGAAAGAAGAAAGTGCGTCGCCATATGCTTGCATACCTATTTGTTGAATTGACATAACTTACTCCTTATTGTCCAATGCTTAATGCTTTCATGTACATTGTTTTGACAGTGTCAATAGTGGTTGAGTTTGCCTCATATCCTCTTTGAGTTGTCATCATCATTGCCATTTCTTCGACAACGTTGATGTCTGGATACATCACATATCCTTCTTTGTCAGCATCTGGGTGACCTGGTTCGTAAACTGCTTTTAACGGACGAGTATCTTGTGCGATACCGGCAACTCTCACGCCTTTAAGTTCGCGATCAAGAGCCGATTTCATGTGTACGCCAAAACGCTGATCTACGTCTGTTACTTCACGCACAACGGATTTACGTCTGTATGGCCCGCCTTCAAGTGTACGCGTAGTTTTTGCATTTGCTATATTCATTGCAGTTACGTTTAATTGTGTTCTATCCGTAGAAAGTGCTGATGCACCAATATCAAGAGCGGTCATGAAGTCCATTATTTACTTCCTTCTGTGATCATGGTTCTGATACCGTCAAAAGATGACTTTGTAATCTGTGCCATGGTTGTATATTGTAGGTTGTTTTTATTTACTTTTACCATTTCTTTATCGAGATTTACTCTGTCTTCACCTGGTACTGCTCGCGGGGTAAATTTTTTATCAAATTGTGCACTAAAAGTATTTACGTTAAAAGTGCTTGGTATATGTGTGCCGTCGGTTCGAGTTACCATACCTTGAGCGCCAAGATTTAACGCTTTTTGCAATTCTTCTTCAAAATAGAGTTCACGCGGCTTATAATGCGGCGTATTCACGTTTGCAATATTTGACATAAGCACGTTTTGCCTCTGTAATTGCATATCCATAACCTTGCCAACAAGGCCTATATTGGGATCAAATAATGTTTTCATTCTTACCTCCGTAAAGCTAAGCGAAATTGTGTGTATTTTTTTACTTTTCTTTACTCTCTCTATGCAATAAGCTTGCCATTGCATGTAATATCTTGTTTTAATTAGTTTTATTTTTTTAAATATTTAAAACGTCAAAAAAGTGTCATAAAAAATATAAATAGAAGACTTTAAAAAGGCTATGGATTATTGTTGTATTAAATCAATAGTTTACATTTTGGCACATATATTGCTAAATATACATATATATAGACAACAAATTGGCAGGATAAAATTATGAGTACTAAAACAGTAGAAAAATCACCAAAGTTTAATCTATCGGCTTTATCAGATAATGGCGATATCATGCTTGGAGCAGGGGTTGTATTAATCCTTCTCGTTATGCTTATTCCATTACCGACTTTCTTGATAGATATCATGCTTTCTTTTAGTATTTCACTTGCTCTTCTCATTCTCATCACAAGTATGTTTATGACAAGTCCTTTGGAATTTTCAATTTTTCCATCTCTCCTTCTTATCACAACCTTGCTAAGATTAGCTCTCAACGTAGCAACAACACGTCTTATTCTCTTAAATGGTGAAAAAGGGCCTGATGCAGCTGGTGACGTTATTCAGTCATTTGCGGAATTTGTTGTGGGTGGATCTTATGTTGTTGGTGCTGTTGTCTTCTTAATTCTTTTTATT
>CAYJHN010000313.1:0-1794 GCA_964369985.1 uncultured Desulfovibrionaceae bacterium
TGTGCTCATCTCTTCGCCATTTTCTTCGTGAACATCAATATTACTTTCTTTATTTTCAGCTAGTTGTGAAAACAATGCTAATTGCTTACCTTCTAATTCAATAGCTTTTAAGGCTGTTTTATAATCGCCCTCGCTAAGGGCATTTTCCTTTACTTCTTGAATATCTCGCAAAATATCCTTGCAAGATCTAACTGTATTATCTTTATTTTGCACAACTTGAAAAACTTCTTTTTGAACAAGATCATCAGCAAAGAATTTATTTTCTATTTCTGATTCTGAATTTTTTTTGAGTTGAATTTTATTTATTTCATTTGATTTATTCATACATACTCACTTATATTATACTGAAATTATATACTTTATTATATTATTTTCTAAATAATTACTTTAATTAATCATCAAAAACTTTCTTTTCATTATTCTTATTTGACATTTCAAATTTTGAACAATCAAGGTTTTCTTTTGCTTTAGTTAAAATTAAGGCCATAGACGATGGAATAGGTAAACCTAACATTCGGCAATGATTTAGAATACTAAGTAATTCAGTAAGTATAATTGAACCAGCAAGCCAAAGTGCAAGGTAATGCTTACCCACTTCAAGGCTAAAAAGCTCTTGAAAAACTTTATCTCCAAAAGTCATAAGAATAACATAGAAAACATAGAGGGCTATCTTTGAAATGCCTCTTTTAAACTTGCAAAAAGAGAAAAGTTTCAGTCTTATTGCCGAGATAACGCCAAGTATAAAATCTATAAACAAAGAAGCAAAGAATACGTCTAAAATAACATTTGGCAATCTAGTGAATTCCGATAAACAGCCTAATATAAATACAAAACAGCTTTTTATTTCCCAATTATTTATTAAAGAAAGGGAATACATTTTCCAGGAAGAAAATATTTCTTGAATCATTTTGTTACCCCCTTATATTTTTCAAAAGACCTTAAGCTACCAATTCCAAGCATAGCAAAAACAAGCTCTAGCAAAACATCTGAAATGCTAGGAATTGCAGTATTATCTGGGTAATATATCAGTAAAAAATATTGCATAATAGGACGCAAGATAAACTCAAAAAACAAAGCAAAACCACACACCCATCCAATAAAAGGACGCCACCCCGCAACAAAAACACTTCTATGACTTGCTTCAGCCTTGTTAATTTCTTGTTGTCCCATAAGCTGTTTTTGCATATTATCTAACTCTCTCAACGCAATTTCAGCTTGCCTCTTATCGTCGCCCTCAAAAAAATCTAAAGCCTTCACAAGCAAGGTTGAGATACCACCGACCATCATTCCAATATTCATGCTCTACCTCCTGCCCTTATTCATTTTGTCACTTATCACTTTTTTATACACAGGCTACAACTATAGTAATGCATTTTTTTTCAACCATGAGGCAACATCAAAACAAGGACAAGCCTTTGCACTAAAGGCATTGTGGCCATATATCTCAGAAATACTATACTTTGCCTTCACATGCTTTAGAAGAGTTTTTAGAGATTCCATCTGTTCACTTGTGAAATTATCTTCTTCTTTCAAATTTTCAGAAAGTCCGCCCACCAAACAAATTGCAATAGATCTTTGATTATGCCCTTTACAGTGCGCTCCTATTTTTTCAAGTGCTCGCCCGCTTTCTATACTTCCATCACGGCGAATAACAAAATGATAACCAATGTCAAAAAAGCCATTTTCTTCAATATGCCATCTACGAATCTCTTTCACGCCTATATCTTGGCTTGGCTTAGTTGCAGAACAATGGATAATAACTGTGTCGATCTGTCTCATACTTTTCTCCTGTAT
>CAYJHN010000314.1:0-1787 GCA_964369985.1 uncultured Desulfovibrionaceae bacterium
TTCTAAGATTCTGAAAAAACTATCTTAATTTAACACATTTTTTACTCTTAAACTTTAAAATTCTGCTTTTTAAGGAGGGGGGAGTTTGAGGGGGGAAACTCATTTTTATCATAAAAATGCGGTTCCCCCCTCAAGAAACCCTATTTCAACTATGAAATTAGCTATCTATGAAGAAAGACGCGAAAGATTGCGTCAGAAAATGCATACCTTAGGCATTGATGCTCTCTTGGTTTCTTACGCTCCAAACCGTTATTATCTCTCAGGTTTTGAATTAAAAGACGGCCAGTGCAACGAAACCTCTGGTTATTTAATTATCACAAAGGACGGCAAAGACTTACTTTGCACAGATTCTCGCTATGACCTTGAAGCACAAGCTCTTTGGGATAAAGAAAATATTCATATATATAAAGGCTCTATTGCCGAGTTTTACAATAAGATATTTAAACAATTTGCTTTTACTCATGTTGGCTTTGATGAACAATGCCTTACTTATGCATTCATGCAAGTTGCTTTTAGTGGTATTAACCACACGCCAGCTCATGGCCTTGTTGAAGACTTGCGCGTGATAAAAGATGCCCATGAAATCAAACTTATTCGCGAAAGTGCAAAATTAAACCATCAATTAATGGAACATTTGCCTATTTATTTAAAACAAGTAAATGAAAAACAAATCACTGAAAAAAGTTTGGCTTGGTATATAGAATCCTATTTTAGAGAACATAATGCAAGCGAAAATGCCTTTAAGCCAATAGTTGCAAAAAATGAACATGCTGCATTGCCACATTGTAACCCAGATGACACTGTTTTAACTGAAAATTCATTAGTGCTTGTTGATGTAGGTGCTCGTTTAAACGACTATAATTCCGACCAAACTAGAACTTTCTGGATTGGCGATAAACCATCTGACAAATTCTTGCAAGTTGAAGCACAAGTTAAAGAAGCCCAGCAAGCTGCTCTTGATATTTTACGCCCAGGCGTAACCGGCAAACAAGCTTATGAAGCCTCTTACAATTCTTTTGTAAAGCATAATGTTGAAAAATATTTCACACATAATCTTGGACACGGTGTTGGTTTAGAAACACATGAAGCTCCTCGCTTAGCTCCATTTGCCTTGACAGAACTTCAAGCTGGAATGGTAGTTACAGTTGAACCTGGGCTTTACTATGCTGATTGGGGCGGATTTAGATGGGAATATATGGTATTAATTACCGAAGACGGTTATGAAATATTGTAGGCTTTATCACGTCAATCTAATTTCTAGTCTATCTATTTATAACTATAGTAAAAAGTAAGCGTAGCAAACAAAGGCACAAGCTCGCGTAAGAAGAGCCACGTCTCTTATAAGGGATTATTCCTACGCGAGCTTTCGTTCATAAAGGGCACAGCGTGCCGAAACAAATTTGAATGATGCTTACGAAATACTCTAGCTTTATTGATAATAATTACTATTTTCTTGACTAAAACTTAACTCTACTGTATATATAAACTATACTTTCAATTTTTGAGGGGTACATTAATGTTAAAAAAATTTAAAAGTCTTTCTACTTATCTACTTATGTTTTTCTTAGTTGCAACAACTTCTGGCTGTGCATCAAGAATTGGGGCTTATGATGTTAATGCAAACAATGCCAATGTGATAGGCAATGTGTATCACGGCACAGTTACTTCTGTTGCTATGGTGCATGTGAATGAAGACACTGAAAATCAATACTTAGGAGCTGCTGCTGGTGGTATTATTGGCGGTATTCTTGGCTCTTTATTTGGTGGTGGTTCAGGCAAAACTGTTG
>CAYJHN010000315.1:0-1592 GCA_964369985.1 uncultured Desulfovibrionaceae bacterium
TATGATTTTTATTTGTGCGAAATTCTTGAAAAAGTTCGCTACATATCTTTGTTTCTGGTACAAAATATGCAGTACGTAAGAAAGGCGATATGGGATCTTCGTGTTTATCAAGGTGCAATAAATGCGGTAGCAAGTCCTTTGCGTAGGCAATACCAATAATATTATCTTTTGTTTCTTCAAAGATTGGTAAGCGAGAATGTCCTGTATCTATAATGCTTTGTGCCACATCTTTGATAGTAGAATTTAAAGGCAAGCAATCGATGTCGGTTCGTGGAGTCATAATTTCATGCACTTGCATTGAATCAAATTCAAGAACAGAAAGAAGCATTGTTCCTTCTTCTTGGTTAAGCTCACCCTCTTCAAGATATTCTATAATATCTTGTTCAATGTTTTCTTCTTTTTGACCAAATAAACCTGAAATTTTAGACCAAATCTTTCCACTATGCTCGTCACTATCCACAAAAGTTCTCCTTGCTAAAGATTATATAAAAAAGCTCACAATAAGCTTATGTATTCTACCTAGTTGCTGTAAATAAAGTTATTTCACAAGCCTATACTAAGCAAAAATAATTAATAAGAGTGTACTTTATCTCATTATAAAATTCAAGAATCTTTTTTAAATAAATAAAAGCAAACATTTTGAATAGTTGCAACTATTTTCATCACACTCTTTTAAATAATTTTTCTAGTAATTTCTTATCTACTAAAATATAGCAGGGTCTACCGTGCGGACAAAAGTCTGGTTCGTCGCAAAGTGCCCATTGACTATAAAGTTCTTGAGCTTCTTGAGTAGTTATATTTTGATTTGCCTTTAAAGCCGCATCACAGGCTGCATCCATAAATCTTGGCAAAACATCAAATTCTTCGTCTTTCAATGCTTGCCTTAAAAAAGATTGTGCACTTGCATGTTGAAAGTATTGTGGTATTGAAGAACAAGTTAACACACTTGTTTCACTATCAAATTCACATGCAAAGCCAAGTGAATTAAAGCTCTCTTCTAATGCATTAAAAGCTTCTATTTCAGTTTTATGTAATGACAAAGTCACTGGTAAAAGAAGTTTTTGCTCAAATTTTTCTTGCTTTTTTGAAATTCTTTCAAATAAAATTCTTTCGTGCACAGCGTGTTGATCTAAAATAAAAAGTTCGCCTGAAATTAATCTATAAAGTAAATATGTAGAATCTATTTGACAAAGATATAAAGGCGTTTTTGCAGCAAAGCTCTCATTTTTTTCACTTCTTTCATCTTTTGCAAGCAAATTTTCTTGCTCAGAATACACATTTGAAAGTTCTTCTTTATTTGCTTTTTTCGATGCGTCGCCAAAAAAACCTAAAGGCTTTACATACTCTTCTTCTTGAACTTGCGGTGAAAAACCGAAAAAACCTTTATCTATAAAAGATTGCATAAATTTGGGATCTACGCTTTCTTTTTGGAGATATTCATTTTCTTCTAAAGAAGTAATACGAGAATGATCTGCTTCAATTCCTTGTAAACTGCTAATTTCTTGAGCAATTTTACTAAAAGTTATGTTCGATACTCCATCTTTATTTGTATGCAATATATGAGATGAGCTATGAGGATAATTTGTTGCATT
>CAYJHN010000316.1:0-1589 GCA_964369985.1 uncultured Desulfovibrionaceae bacterium
TAACTCATTTTTTAAATCTTCGTCTGCATCTTCATCGTCTTGTTCTTCGTCGTCTAGTTCTTCGTCATCTAGTTCTTCGTCGTCAAAATCTTCGTCGTCAAAATCTTCATCTAAATCATTTAAAGAAAGTTCTTCAACTTCTTCTTCAAAATCGTCCTCTTCTAGATCTGAATCAGCTAAATCATCAAGCGAAAAATCTTCTACTTCAATAGCTAAATCAAGATCTGCATTTTCGCTAATTGCTTGCTCTTCTTCGCCTTGTAAAGGGGGTAAATTTTGCGTATCTTCTTCATCTATTAAAGGATTTTCTTCAATAGAGTCGTAAGTATTATAAGTATCGTGAATTTCTTCAACATCAGCACTTTCCAAAGTATTTTCTTCTACCTCAACTGGCGCTGTTATAATCTCAACAGAAATAGTTTTTGCATTTGCTTGATTTTTTTCAACAAGCTCTTCAGGAACAAGCTCTTCAGGAACAAGCTTTTCAGCAATAATATCTTCTTGCACCACATCAGCTGGCAATGAATGTTCAAATGAAAGCAAGTGTAAAAGATGTTCTAGTTCATTTTGCCCAGAAAAAGGCAATATAAGCTTACCATTTTCTAAGGAACCTGAAATTTTTGTACCTCTATGCACTTCTTTTCTAAGCAATTTTTGCAATTGCAATAAAAATTCAGATTTTGGCATAGGCCTTCTATGCTGTTTTACTGGAGCACTTTCAACACTTTGTGCTTCTTGCTCTTGCGTATTTTCTTGTGAAGAAGAAAGCTCTTGCTCATCGTCTGAAAGCGAAGTCAAAGAAAGTTCTTTTGGCAAAGATTGATAGGCATTTGCATATTCAGCAAGATTTTCAGCATCACGCACACTAAGGTTGTGTTTCAAAATTCTTTGTGCAAGTGCCTCTTGCAATTCTTCGTTATGCAAGGCAAGAAGAGTTCTGCCATGTGCAGCAGAAAGTTTTTTCTGAAAAATAAGCTCACGCATTGAAGAAGGTAAATTCAATAAACGTAATGAGTTTGCAAGAGTAGATCTATTTTTACCTAAAGATTTTGCCAAAGCATCTTGCGAAAGTTTATATTTTTCTTTCAATAAAGCATAGGCTTCAGCTTCTTCAATAGGGTTTAAATCTTCACGCTGTATATTTTCAATCAAGGCAATAGTCATTGCTTCAGATTCAGAATAATTGCGTATAACTACTGGAACTTTTTCAAGATTTAATATTTTTGCCGCTCTATATCTACGTTCACCTGCTACAATTTCATACTTGCCATCGCTAATAGGACGCACAACAAGAGGTTGAACAATACCCTTTTCTTGAATAGAAGCAGCAAGCTCATTGAGTTGCTCTTCGTTAAAATATTTTCTAGGCTGTGAAAGACATGCAGAAAGAGAATCTATATTAAGCTCTTGATACACATCATCTTTTTGGATTCTTTGTGTATTTGATTCAAAGAGGCTATTTAGTCCTAGGCCGTCAAAACCTTTACCTAAAGCACTTTTTTCTGCCATTCTCTTAACTTCCTTTTGCTGTTTTCATAACAACTTCTTTTGAAAATTCTAAATAAGCAAGAGCGCCCTTAGACTTTATG
>CAYJHN010000317.1:0-1561 GCA_964369985.1 uncultured Desulfovibrionaceae bacterium
CTGATATTATAGTGATGTCCATTGCTTCAACTCTTATCTATGGCTATTTATTTCGCAAAACTAAATATAATGTTCTCTATATCTTATTGTCGGGAACTGTTATGGCAACGCTTTTTACAAGTATTTCAAATACCCTTATCCGTACAATGGATCCAAATGAATATGAAGTATTGCTTACAAGTCTTGTAGCAGGTTTTTCACATGTAAATATGGATGTTTTGGGCATTGGTTTAGTTGTTATTGTTATCACGCTTATTACTCTTTGGAAAGAAATTCAACTCCTAGATGTAATCACCTTAGGCAGAAATCAAGCAATAAATCTTGGTGTTGACTACGATAAAAGTGTGATGAGGCTGCTTTTAGGTGTTACGCTCTTTATTACTGTTGCAACAGCCTTAGTTGGGCCTATTTCTTTTTTAGGCCTTATTATTGCAAACCTTTCAAGAGAATTTATGAAAACATATAAGCATAATTATCTTATGCTTACTTCCTTCTTATTTGGTGCTGTTATCCTCTTTGGTGCACAAATTCTTATTGAGCATGTATTTCATTTTAGCACAGTTATTTCGGTATTTATCAATTTCTTTGGCGGCGTGTATTTCTTGTATTTAATTATTAAAAATAAAGGTATGTAACAAGTGGAAATTAAAGGATTAACAAAATATTACGCAGGTAAAAAAGTAGTTGATAATGTTTCATTTACTTTGCCAAAAGCAAAATTTACTTCATTAATTGGGCCAAATGGTGCTGGCAAGTCAACAGTGCTCAATATGATAACAAGACTTATTGATAGAGACAGTGGTGAAATTCTTATTGATGGGCTAGACATTAAAAAATGGAATAGCAAAGAACTTGCTAAGAAAATTGCTATCTTGTCGCAAACAAATAATTTTGCAATGAAGATCACTATTAGAGAACTTGTTGCTTTTGGACGTTTCCCTCACAGTGGTGGAAGGCTTACACAAGAAGATCACGATAAAATAGAAGCGGCAATCAGCTACATGGAATTAGAAGACATTGCAGATAAATTTATAGATGAAATTTCTGGCGGACAAAGACAAAGAGCTTGCATTGCAATGGTTATTGCGCAAGATACAGAATATGTTTTTCTTGATGAACCTACGAACAATCTTGATATTTATCACTCGTCAAATATGATGCAACTTCTTAGAAGACTATGCGATGATTTTGGTAAAACAATTGTTTTAGTCTTGCATGAGATTAACTTTGCCTCTACTTATTCGGATTTTATAGGTGCTTTCAAAGATGGGCAACTCTATAAATTTGATAAAGTGCATGATGTAATGACAGCTGAAACACTCAAAACTCTGTATAAAGTAGAATTTGATATTCAGATGATAAATGACAAACCTATTTCCATATTTTATTAGGCTATATTTAAAATCCATTCTTTTGCCTTTTTTCTGCAAAAAATAAACTTTTCACTCCATTCATGTATCTTTTTGATATACTTCATTCCGTAAAAAGTTCATTTTTGTTGAAAATTCCACAAAATCTTTGAATTTAAAAAAACAGCCCCAAAACATATTAAAATAAAATT
>CAYJHN010000318.1:0-1550 GCA_964369985.1 uncultured Desulfovibrionaceae bacterium
TTGCTGACATCCAAATGATTGGTTGGCACCCAGATACAGAAGATACTGTAAACTACGGTGAATACTTACTTATGTGTATCGACAAAGAATCAGGTAAAGGCCAATACAATTCAGGTCACTGGTGTAACAAAGAATACGATTCTATCATGAAAGTTGCTAACCAAGAAACAGACGTGCAAAAACGTACTGCAATGTTACAAAGAGCAGAAAAAATTGCTTACGACGATGCAGCTTTTGTTCCTTTACACCTCGAACCTCTTTCATGGGCAGCTGGTCCAAGACTACAAAACCCAGAAGCTATCACTAACGCAATGGACTTCCTCTACTTAGGCGATGCTATCGTAAAATAGAGAAAGCTAAAAGTTATTAGTAAATAGGCATATACGAAAGTATATGCCTTTTTTGTTTGCATTAGCCATAAAAAAAGACTTGTTCACAATTGCAAGCAAGTCTTTATATTAAAATATTTTACAGGCTCTTATTCAGTCAAGCCAAGCTCTCTGTATTCCGAAAGTTTATTTCTAAGCGTACGCACTGAAATGCCTAAAAGTTCAGCTGCTTGCGTTCTGTTGCCAGAAGTAGCCTCTAAACCTTTCATAATCATTATTCTTTCCATTTCGTGCAAAGGAATAACAGCATTTGTGAAAGCAGATTCAGAAGAATTTGCCGCACTAGTAGCAAGCATTGCAGTGCCAGCATTTGAAGAATCATCTCCAACTAATTGTTCAGCTTGACTTTCTTCAGCGTTAAATAAAGGCCATTCTGCACCTTCAAGCAAGAAATGTATAGGCGTAATAGGCATGCCATTAGAAAGCAAAACAGCTCTTTCCATAAGATTTTGCAATTCACGCACATTACCCGGCCAAGAATAAGATAAAAGCCACTCTTCTGCTTCTTTTGAAAAAACCGCTCTTTGTAAAGCATATTCACTAGAATATTTGTCAGTAAAGAATTTGGCTAATTCTAAAATGTCAGAACCACGTTCGTGAAGCGATGGCAGTCTTAATGGAATAACATTTAATCTGAAATATAAATCTTGCCTGAACTTGCCCTCTGCAATCCAGCCTTCCATATCACGGTTAGTAGTAGCAAGCACGCGAACATCAACCTTTAACGTTTCAGTTCCGCCAACTCTATCAACCTCGCCCTCTTGCAAAACACGCAAAAGCTTTGCCTGCAATGCAGGATCCATTTCTGAAATTTCGTCTAATAAAAGAGTGCCACCATGTGCTAATTCAAATTTACCCGGCTTTCTTGCTATAGCACCAGTAAAAGCGCCTTTTTCATGGCCAAAAAGTTCTGATTCTAATAAATGCTCTGGTAAAGCCGCACAGTTAACAGCAATAAATGGGGCGTCTGCCCTATCACTCCATGCATGCAAAGTGCGAGCAAACATCTCTTTACCAGTGCCCGAATCACCAGAAATAAGCACCGACGCCTTTGATTTCGCTACCTGCTTTGCAAGCATAAGTACACGCTGAATAGCTGGATGAGAACCCACTATATGATGCTTATTTTCTAAAAGTTTGTTTTTAGTCTCTTTTTTTGAT
>CAYJHN010000319.1:0-1546 GCA_964369985.1 uncultured Desulfovibrionaceae bacterium
TGAAGAACTAGGAATACCACGTGACGCAAAATATACAATAGCAACTGATTACGAAACAGGCGAAATTGTGGTTTCTTCTGATTCAGAATATAAAGCTGAAATCGAGAAATATTTCGAAGATAATCCTGATATTGTATCAGAATTTCAACAAATACAATACATTTCTAATTTAGAAAGAGCGACCTCAACATCAAGTATAAGTGAAAGTCAGGCCATCACAAAACAGCAATTACAGGCTATGGCAGCTACCTTTTATGCAAATCCATCTTCATCAATAATGTCTTCTTATGGTTCAAGTTCTACTTCCTTTGGAATGGGCTTGTCTACTATGGTTTAGAATTTTTTATTGGGGAAAGGGAAAACCACACTTTGAAAAGTGAGTTTTTCCCTTAACCCCTATCCCTTTCCTTACAAACTTTTTAGCATTTAGTTAATTAAAAAAGTTCTCAAAAATTATTTTGAGAACTTTTTTACATTTATATAAGGAGTTTATTTTGCTTTGATTAAAAATATAACATGATAATCATTGTTTCTTTGGCATTTATGACTTTAGCTTAACATGTAGCTAAAAATTTAGACTATCTTTATTTTAAAGGAGTTTCTATGTCTCAAGAAAATTTGAAAGAAAAAAAAGCTTCTATTTCTGTTTTTACTCTGGCGATGATAAATGTAGCAGCCATTGTTTCATTGCGAGGATTGCCAAGTGAAGCAGTGTATGGCTTATCCTCGATTTTTTATTATCTTTTTGCTGGATTTTGTTTTTTGATTCCTGTTGCCTTTGTTTCTGCTGAAATGGCGACTTCGTGGACGGAAAAGGGCGGTGTTTTTCGCTGGGTAGGAGAAGCATTTGGCGGTGCATGGGGTTTTGTTGCCATTTTCTTACAATGGCTTCAAAACACAATTTGGTTTCCTACTGTTCTCACTTTTGCCGCTGTTTCGCTAGCCTTCATTGGTTTTGATAGATCCTTTGACACAAAACTTGCGGCAAATTCTGACTATACCTTGGCTATTGTGCTAGGCGTATATTGGCTTGCTACTTTATTAAATCTTAAAGGGGCATCTTTGTCAGGTGCGATCAGCAAGTGGGGTGTGATTATAGGCACGCTTATTCCTGGAATTTTACTTGTAGTACTTGGTTTTGCTTACTTTTTTACTGGGCAAACAGTTTATTTAGAGCTTTCAAGTCATAATTTGATTCCAGATATAGCGAATTTTAATACTCTTTCTCTTGCTGTAAGTATCTTTTTATTTTACGCAGGCATGGAAATGAGTTCTGTACACGTTAAAGATGTAGCAAATCCACAAAAAGACTATCCAAAGGCGATATTGCTTTCATCAATAATTACAGTTTTACTCTTTATTTTCGGGACATTAGCTATAGCTATAGTTATTCCTCAAAATGAAATAAATCTCACGCAAAGCCTTTTAATTGCCTACGATAATTTATTTAAAGCTTTTGGTATAGAGCCATTAGCTTCTGTTGTTGCTGCTTGTTTGGCTTTTGGTGTTTTTGGGCAGGTTTCTACTTGGATAGCAGGGCCAAGTA
>CAYJHN010000320.1:0-1540 GCA_964369985.1 uncultured Desulfovibrionaceae bacterium
TTAAAGTATCATTTGAAATAAGATAGAAAATTTCACTTATATTTTCGATATTTGGATAAAGTAAATCTTTTAGTTCAAGTTTATTACTTTTAAAAACTATATCATCAGCAATGAACATAAAGTTGTTTATAAGGTATGATGATTTTGTATAATCATTTTCTTGTGAAATAATAAAATTTTCAACATTTGTTTTTACAATTTCTTCTTGCTTTTCTACGAGAGAAAGCTCTACATTTTTGAATACAATATCTTTATGAGCAAATGTGAGTAAAGTTTTAAAAAACTCTTCACTTAATTCTTCTTTTTCAGATTCTTCTATTAATTTAGCAATGTTTTGTTTATATTCGTTAATTTGAACTTTACCTATAGATGCTTGAAAGCTCTCATTTGTATTTGTATCTTGATAAGTAGCATTAAAATTTTCTGCAATTAAACTTCCAAAAACATCAGGCAATTCTTCAGTTTCAAGAAGTATATTATTGTTTAAATCATGCACTAACAGTCTATCTAAAGTGTAGGTATAACTTTCACTGCCATTACTTTCAGTTGCTAAAATGTTTTTAATTTCAAGTCTATTTTTTAAAAGACTATAGTCAACACTATTAAAATCAATTTCTGATTCATTAAGGCTTTTCATTATTTCTTCTTCAACTTTTTTTTCAATATGGCTTGTACCGTAATAAACACCGCCAAGCAAAGCTAGAAGCAACATTGAAGCAATAGTAATTTTTTTATTTTTCATTTTTTCTCCTCATAAATTCAAGTAATTAAATAATACTTACTTGCATAAAATCAAGTAATATAACCTTTAAATATAAAGATTATAGACTTAAATTCTTTTATAGAAAAAAATAAAAAAAATCACATTCTACACTATTGTATTATTACATTTATGTCGAAAATAATTATGATGAAACTAAAAAAAGGATAAACTATGAAAATTACAAGCAAGATATTAATACCTATGTGTACTCTTATTATGGCAGGTATGTCGTATATTGCGTATGATGCCTACCAATTAAGTGCTGAAAACATGCAAAAAGCACAGCAAGAGTTAAATGTAATGGCTGTAACAAACACAATTTCAGAACTAGATGGCATACATGAATTTAACGTATTAAATGCTATCTCTCTTTCACAAACAGGTCTTTTGCAACCATATCTAACAGGTACTCCTGAAGAAAAGCAAGCTAATACACAAGCTGCTATTGATCGTATTGTTAATATGAAAAAGACCTATAGTTATGTAATGCTTGGTATTGTTGATACGAATGGATTAATTTTACAACATACTGAAAGAGATAGAGTTGGACAAAACATCGCTAATGACTATATGTTCCAAACTGCAATGCAAGGTGAGGTAAAGGCAGGTATTCCTTTTATTTTTAATAACGAAGTTGTATATACTGTTTCATCACCAGTTTATAAAACAGGCACAAAAGAAATCATAGGTGTTGTGTTTAACGCTACTAAACTTCTTGATTCATTTAGTAAAAGAATACCTCTTGGCGAAAAAGGCACCTTTATTGTTGCAGATATT
>CAYJHN010000321.1:0-893 GCA_964369985.1 uncultured Desulfovibrionaceae bacterium
AAAATAAGAATCGTAATAATTAACTGGAAACTCTAAATCTGAACCAAAATCAGCTTCTGTGTATTCAACTATTGCAGGAAAGTAATAATTTCCATTACTTGCTATAAAAATGGGCTTGTCGTTAGCAATAACTTCGGCAAACAGACTTAAAACAAATATTACGCACAAGAGGATAAGAGAGTAATAGGCTCGCCTTGTTTGTTTAAAAATAGCCCAGCGTCTTTGATTAATTTCACTCATGCTTTCTTCCTTGTTTTAAAGTCAATTCTTGGATCAACAAACATCATTACAATATCAGAGATAAGTGAAGTCGTTAGTCCTATCAATGTAAATACATAGAGAGTTGAAAACATAACAGGATAATCTCTTTGCATGGTTGCCTCAAAACCTAATAAACCCATACCTTGTAAAGAAAAAATTGTTTCAATAAGTAACGAGCCAGCAAAGAAAATTCCTATAAATGCACCAGGAAAGCCTGAAATAACAATAAGCATTGCATTTCTAAATACATGCCTATAGAGAACTTTTTTACTACTCAAACCTTTTGCTCTTGCTGTTTCAACATATTGCTTTGAAAGTTCATCTAAAAATGAATTTCTTGTGAGCATAGTAAGGCCAGCAAAGCCAGTAACAGTCATAGCAATTACAGGTAAGGTTATATGGTGAAAATAATCTAATATCTGTTCAAAAAAGCTCATGTTTTCAAAGCCAATTGAGTGTAATCCACGCAGAGGAAACCATTGAAGATAAGAGCCACCTGCAAAAAGAATTAAAAGCATAATAGCAAGCAAGAAAGCAGGAATTGTGCTTGCTACAACTACGGTAATTCCAGAATATACATCAAACTTTGTGCCCCTATTAAGAGCTCTTTTCATTCCTAGAGGAACACATAC
>CAYJHN010000321.1:903-1517 GCA_964369985.1 uncultured Desulfovibrionaceae bacterium
CATACTAAATATGTAATAAGAGTGCTCCAAAGCCCTATGGTTATAGAAACAGGCAGAGTTTGTTTAACTAAATTAAATACAGTGTCAGCCTTAAAAAAACTGCTTCCAAAGTCAAAAACAGCAAAACCTTTAAGCATTTCCCAGAATCTTATATGTATAGGCTTATCAAAACCATACATTTTTTCAATCCTTGTTAAAATTTCAGGTGATAAACCATAGGTTTTTTTATCAAATTGATCTTCAGAAACCTGACCAAGATCTTCACTACTTGAACCAATTCTTTCCATATATTGGGTGCCTTGATTTTCGTAATTTGCCACAAATTGCTCAACAGGACCGCCAGGTGCAAGTTGAATCATAAAAAAGTTTATAGCAACAATACCCAAAAGCGTTGGCAAGATTAAAAGTAAACGCCTAGCAATATAATATAACATACTATTACTCCTTCACTAATTTAGGGTCATGCCAATAATGTACTGTAGACAATCTATGCAAAAATTCTAAATTGCCAGGAGAAATATTGTCTTTCCACCATGCTATACGCACATTTCTTGTTGACCAACCAGGAACAATATAAAAAGCATGCCAAAGAATTCTGTCTAAAACCTTTGTGT
>CAYJHN010000322.1:0-1511 GCA_964369985.1 uncultured Desulfovibrionaceae bacterium
AGCAATGATACTAATTGAGATTAATAGATATTGCTTTTTATCGCATTTAGCAAAAAGCTACTCTTTCATTTTATATAAAGCGAAGAAAGAAAACATTTCTTCGCTTTATTTTATTAAATTGCATTACACATAGTGGAAAATAATTAAAAATTCTATTATAACAAACAGTTAAAAGACATATATGATTTTTTTCTCATCACTACAATGAAAGAAATGAATTCGTATAATTTTCATCAATTTCATTATTGCAATGTGTTTTTAATAAAATTATTTAACACTTTTTATCAAAATTCATTATTCTAATGTTTTTTTATTTATACTCTTTTGCCATATTGTAAATGTATTTTGAAACTTTGTTTTATTTTGTTGGTAAGTTTATTACTAACATCTTTTTTGTAAACAAGAAAATGTTTGTCATAAAAAAAAGGATCTGTACTATGCCAAATTGTATTTACAATGATAGCCCACTTGATAAAAGAATAAAAGAAATGATGCCAGCAATATGCCCTTACACAACAAGAGAAGTTGAAGTATTAACTTTACTTTGTAATTTGTATAATAACAAAGAAATAAGTAAATTGCTTTCAATTAGTCAAGGAACTGTAAAAAGGCATGTTGAAAATATGCGATTAAAATCAGGCTGTAAAAGTTCTATGGAACTAGTTGTATGTGCTATTGGTAGCAAATGGGTTTCTTTGTAGGAGAAATACTTCAAAGTAACTGACACTTTTTCTCATGCAAAACGAAAGAAGAGATTTACCTAAACCTTAAATTAAGAAATACCAAAGATTTTTTCTCTGGTATTTTTTTTACGCAATTCTTCCCTATTTTTTGTTACTTCTTCCCATCTGTTTGCTTTTTCATAAAAAACAAAAATATAAAAAGTTCTCTAATCAGCCAACAAAGAGAAATAATGAACAAAATTCATTATTATAATGAATTTTAAAAAATTAGTCATTTTCCTGCAATTATTCATTATTACAATGAATAAAATTTACATTTTATATAGTATTTTTACTTCATATTGATTGACTTTACTCAATAGGTAAAGTATTATCGTTATATATATTAAGAGGAAATGTAATGAAAACAAAAATGAATTTCTTTCTACTTGTCTTGCTTCCTTTAGCTCTAATATTAAATGCATGCGAGTCTTCAAAAGATTCTTCAAAGCAGTTAACAGCTTTAACAATGTGGCATGTATATGGAGCTCAAATAAATTCACCAATGAATTCTATGATTGATAGGTTCAATCAAACAGTTGGCAAGGAAAATGGGGTAAAAATTGTAGTTACTTCTATTTCAAATTCAACAGCCATACACGACGCACTTATCGCTGCTGGTACTAATCAAGTTGGTGCCCCCGAAGTTCCAGATCTTTTTGTTACTTACTCAAAAACACTTGAAGCAATTGGCGTAGATCGTGCAATAAATTGGAAAGATCATTTTTCAGAAGAAGAGTTGAAAGAGTTTGTACCTGCTTTTCTTGAAGAGGGAACTTTTAATGATAA